>JAEURF010000330.1 GCA_016789205.1 Anaerolineales bacterium | reverse complement strand
GAAGCCGTTGCGATTCGGGCTGTGACCACAGATGATTTTATGACGGCGGATTGGGCGCGTTTGCCACATGATTTGCTTGCAAAAGTATCAGGGCGGATTGTGAATGAGGTGGAAGGAATTAACCGCGTGGTGTATGATATTACAAGTAAACCGCCTGCTACGATTGAATGGGAATGATTCGATTTACGATGATTGGGAGATGATATGAACTTTGATTATGGAAATATTTTAACACGTACGTTTCAAATCACATGGAAGTACAAAGTCTTTTGGGGGATTCTCACTATACCTATGTTAATTTCGTTTGCTATATTCCCTGTTATGTTTTTGTTCCTCTTTTTCTTTGAGGAAAACCAAACCTCAGAAATGAATGCGCTTATTACAGTTCTGTTCTTTGCTTTTTTCTTTTTGATAATTGTTGTTTCAACAATTTTACAAGTCTTTGCCCTTTCAGCAGTGACTTTAGGAATCGTGCGCGTAGAACGAGGCGAAGGCTCACTAAAATTTATAGATTTGCTACAAGACAGCCGAGAATATTTTTGGCGTCAACTCGGCGTATTTTTAATTGTTCAATTATCTGTTGGTTTAATCTTTACAATATTCTTTGCTTTTGTATTCGCGGCGACGATGGTCACAATGGGATTGGCTTCTATATGTCTTCAACCGCTCTTTATCTTAATTACCCCTTTATCTTTTCTGATGATTGGAGTTTTAGAAGCCGCGCATACTGCCGTGATTACCGAAAATTTAAGTGCATGGGATGCCGTCAAACGCGGCGCTGAAATTGTCCGTGACCATGTTTGGAAATATATCATTCTCACAATCATTATTTATTTTGGCATTACTATCATCTCAAGTTTTTTGATGTTCCCTATGTTTATTCCATTGATGGGTTTCCCGATTTTTGCAGAATCTGGAGGTGATTTTGTTAATTCTCCATTGATGGTAGTAACCATCTTATTTCTCTGTATTTTCTTCCCGATTATGGCTTTTATTTCAGCAATTTCTCAAACTTTACTTAAAACTGCGCTTGATTTAACCTATCTGCACCTCACACACAAAGGTGAAAATCAGGTTATAGTTAATCAATCGTAGAAAAGGAAAATAGCATGAATTTCGACATTCTCGAAGTTTTCACTCGTGCAGGCAAAATTACTTGGAATTATAAAATTCTGTGGCTGTTTGGTATGCTCGCCAGTTGTGGCAGGGGAGGCAATGGCGGCAACTCAAATTCAGGTGACAGTAGCGGAAATGGCGATAATCCATTTTCACCTCAAATGACCAATCAACTTGAAAGTTTTTTCCTACGAGTTGGTGCTTGGTTTGAACAGAATCCTTGGGTGATTTATGCTTTCATCTTTGCTGTGTTTGTACTTATTGCTTTGCAAACATTTTTATCTTTGGTCGGCACAGCAGGTTTAGCGCGCGGAGTTGTCCATGCTGAAAATGGCGCAGAGACTATTCAATTTGGCGAATTATTTTCCGAAAGCCTAAAATATTTCTGGCGGTTGTTTGGTTTATCCTTGTTAATCGGTTTACCGGTGCTTATATTTCTCATTGCTTTTTTTATAGCTTTATTTTTCTCTATTCAAGGTTCTAATGAATCAGTGTTTGGTGGAACATTTGCATTATTCATACTTGCACTTTGTTGTTGTTTAATCCCATTTATGATATTTCTCGGCTTTTATATGAATCAAGTTCAGCGCGCTATTATCATAGAAGATATGGGGGTTTTCCAAGCCCTTTCACGCGGCTGGCAAGTGTTGACCAAAAATATTATCGGTTTAATTGTGGTCGGCATTATCCTCTTCATTGCCAGTTTTATTGTGGGCATAATCATTGCATTACCTACACTCCTAATCGTTGTGCCATTAATGTTCACACTCATTGATGGCAACATCACCTCATGGCAACCGTTTATCCTTGCTGGCGTTTTCCTATTATGCTATAGCCCAA
>JAEURF010000032.1 GCA_016789205.1 Anaerolineales bacterium | reverse complement strand
CCGCATCAAAGGGATGACAATTGTGCCGACAAAAGTGTACTTAAAAGATGGTCGTGCAAAAGTAGAGATTGCATTAGCTAAAGGCAAAAAAGCCTACGACAAACGTGCTACGATTGCAAAACGTGACGAAGCCAGAGATAAAGAGCGCGCGATGCGCGTTCGCTAGTTTGTTAGTTAGCTAGTTCATTAGTTAACCAGCAAACTAGCCAACCAAACAACAAGGAAACTAAATTATGCCTCCTTCAACCATTGGCGGAATCAACTTATTGCCCGAAAGAGAAAAACGTGCGACTTATTCACGTTATATTCCTCAAGCACTTTTAGATAAATTCAATATCCCTCCACTAACTTCTGCCGCGGGGCAAAGTCTTTTACAGTTTCGTTTTGCTTCTGGCTCAACTGATGTAGAAATGAGTTTATTTCACAAAGTAGATTTCCCTGACCCGATTCTGTACGCCCACATGACCGACACCATCAGCGGACAGATTCATATCTTGTTATACATTCTCAATGACCCTGATGCGCCACGTTTCGATGTAGATAAAATGCCAGACGGCTCACCAACAAAATTTGGGATACTGAAAAGAAATATTGAGGCGGAATCAAATGCTTTAGCCGCTGGGCTGGCTCCAGGTCAGATACGACGCGGATTGCGAATGTTAGGTCAAGCAATTGAAAAGTTTGAAGAGTTCGCAGTTGCATTGGGGCATGATATGTATTTCATCGAGCCGTTGTATTATCACAATGCAATTATCTTTGAACGGTATGGGTTTGCTTATCAAGTTGGTAAGCGATTAATGGAAAGTATCCACGCGGGTTTTCAGCCTGATGGTGATTTATATGCACAACTTGATGATTCGAATCCATTTCGCATGAAAGATTCAGCAAACAGCATTCGCAAACGTTCGTGGGCAATTCACGATGGAATTTTAGGCGAACCATTTACAAATGTAACGATGTATAAACGAGTGGGAATTCATGCAGGGTTGAACACGACCAAAGAAGCTGAATGGTAAAAAAATAAAGACCATGTTTTCACACATGGTCTTTATTAGTAGCGGGGGCAGGACTTGAACCTGCGACCTTCGGGTTATGAGCCCGACGAGCTGCCACTGCTCCACCCCGCATCGTTTGAATAGCCCGCCGATATTACCAACTTAATCATAAAAAGTCAAGGAAACATATCATAAACACATTTTGAATTCGTAAGTGAAATAGTACTAAGGGTTGAAGCATTTGTTAAGATTTAGTGTATAATGCTTTTACCTTAACAAACTTAAAAGCCCACCAATACAAAATTTAAGTAACACAAAAAATTCAAGATAGGTAATCTTCAATCACATTATGAAAACCACCACACTTCTGGTGATAGAAGCCAAACACGCAGAAATCCCTTCTTTTGCAATGGATTTGCAGAAAAAGGGATTTGATGTCCATATTGCCCAAAACGGCAGTAAAGCCATTGCATTGCTTAAAGAAGTAAGCCCAAGTTTGGTTGTTGTCAACGCCGCATCTCTGCGAAGCACCGGCTTACGAATTTGTCAGTCACTTCGTGAAAAAGATGCAAAGCTCCCCATCATCTTAATTCTCGAAGAAGAAATCGAAGTCAACAAAGATTTAGCAGATGCTGTCTTAGTTTTACCTTTCACTGTACAAAAATTATCCAATCGCATCAAACCATTATTGCCAGGCGACGGAAAAAATGTTTTGCATGTCGGTCCAATTCGGTTAGATTTAGAAAAACGTCGCGTGCGCTGTTTAGGCAGAAGCACAAAACTCACGCCGCGTCTCGTTACGCTTTTACATTTATTGATGGATAAACATGGTGAAGTGGTAGAACGCGAACCATTATTCAAAAAAGCGTGGGAAACCAATTACACTGGTGATACACGCACATTAGATGTGCATATCTCTTGGCTTCGCCGTGCAATTGAACTTGACCCCGATAATCCGAAATTTCTCAAAACCGTTCGTGGCGTTGGTTATCGGTTAGACGTGTAACTGAAACTGCTTACCTTCAACCGTAATTAATCGGATGCAGACCTTGCCTCCGATTTTTATTTTTAATTGCATTGGGATTTCACCGCTTCTCATATGACGTTGAGCCTGAGCAACACTTTTGAACAGTTTCCCATCCCAATCTGAATCTACTTCCCAAAAATCTATATGCAATGAAGTTTGTAACTGAATCACATCGCCTGCAATTTTGATTTTAACTTTCTTAGATTTATGTGCCATTTCATTTTTTATAGCTACATCGCGCTCACATGTAAACACAGATTTCGTCTCAGCAAGCCGTGCGCGTAACGTTTGCACTGCTCGCATCGACTCGTCACATGCAATATATTTTCTTCCCTGCTTTGCGGCGACAAGCGCAGTTGTGCCAGAGCCAGAAAAAAAGTCGGCCACCAAATCGTTTTTATTGGAAGAAGCAAGAATAATTCTTTCTAACATCGCTTCTGGTTTTTGCGTCGGGTAACCTGTTCGCTCACTATGCAAACGCGCCACCACAGGGAAATACCACCAATCTTCAGGTACTTTCCCACGTTCTAAATCCGGCACTTTGCCAAAACCCGCTTTTGGTGATGATTTAAATGTAGTCACTGTGCTTTGGCTATATGGCTCACGGACTTCATCCGCATTGAAGACATAATTTTTGCTTTTGGCATACATCAAAATTGTGTCATGTTTGCGATTGAATGCAGTGCGAATTGGCGAGGGTCCGTGATAAGCCCAAATAATTTCATTAATGAAGTTTTCAGCACCAAAGATTTCATCGAGTATTAAGCGGGCGTACGCGTCAGCGTGCCAGTCGAGGTGCAGATATAAAGTTCCAGTTGGAGAGAGCAGTTTCCACATCAGTGAGAGGCGTTCGTATAAAAATTGAAGATATGAATCTATATCATCCCATGAGTCGTGATAGCCTTCTGCTAATTTCCATTTGGATGGTTTACGCGAATCTTCGCCCCTGCCTACGCGCGCGGAAAATTTTCGGTTTGTAAAAAATGGTGGGTCTGCATAAATCAAATTGATTTTGTTTTCATATTCAGGCAATAATGCCGCCATGACGTTAAGATTATCCCCAAGAATCACGCGCCCATCGGCACGAGACTTTGGATAGCCGCGCCCTTTAGGATAGGTAATTGAATCTTGAATAACTGTAGCAGGTTGAGGTGTGGAAAGATGCTTACCCGTCCAAGTGAAGTTTGGCATAAATGTAAAAACGTCCCGCAGGTTTGATAAAAAAACTTGTTTTACCCAAAAACCTGCGGGACGGTCTCCTTATCTTAATAATGAATATCAACCACTGTACCAAGCCCGCGTGTGGCAACTGCATCAGGTGGTGAAATTGGCTTTGCCCAACGGAAGAGCCAATTGGCTTCATCGTTGCGCATGTTGATACAACCTTTACTCATTGGTGTACCAAAGTTTTCATGCCAATAGGTGCCATGAAAGGCATGACCTTGCCGCGTGAAGAACAAAGTCCACGGTACGCCGGGTAAGACGTAATTATCAACATCGGCTAGCAAGTTGCCCGTCGTTTGAGCGCCGAAGTAACTGTAGCCCATGTGCTTGGCTGGAACTTTATCTAAAATAGTAAATTGCCCATCCGGTGTTTTGGTGCGTAAGCCACCATCTAATGGTACGCCGCCAATGACACCCGAAGATACATTGGTTTGGAAAACAACTTGGTCATATTCATAGGCATATACCATTTGAGTAGAAAGATTAAGTTCAATCTTTTTTTGCTCGTACGGTACATCTGGTGAAATCGGCGCTAAATATTCTGGCGGAAAGACACGCATGTGAATGGCAGGCACATAATAAGAGACATTGGAATCGAGTTCGTCAAAAATTCGATACCACGCGCCTTTGTAATCTGCCATTTCGGGACCTTCTTCAACGGCTTCAATCCAATGCACAGACCCATAATACAAAGGCGGTGATAAAGGTTGCCAGCCAAATGCTTTTGAAAAACGATAAGGCGTGGTGAAAGGAACTGATACATCCGCAAGCAGACGCGTGCCTTCAGGAATAGATAAAAGCGGCACTTGATAGATCGTCTTCACACGATGCAAACGCCCACGATGGACATATCCGCCCCAGACGCGATACCAAACTGGGTTGTGAACTGGGTCTTTTGCTGTCACCTCTTCATAAACGTGTACCAATTCATCACGATACCAAGTAGATTGAATCTGGCTTTCATCGGTTGGCTCTTTGCGAACTGGCATTTCAGCAGTTGCGATGCGCACCATAAAACTGTCATCAAAATCAGTAAGCCCAGGCAAAAACGGGGAAAACGCCAACCCACCTAAGGCGAGACCGCTTAATTTGAGAAAATCTCTTCTTGAAAATTTTTGTT
Organism: Anaerolineales bacterium; assembly: GCA_016789205.1. Taxonomy (GTDB): domain Bacteria; phylum Chloroflexota; class Anaerolineae; order Anaerolineales; family Villigracilaceae; genus Villigracilis. The sequence continues at coordinate 6,921 of JAEURF010000032.1, read as the reverse complement.
TCATATCAAAATTGTACCTTACAAAGTTTAAGAATTTAATAAGAAAAAAATAAACGGGGTGTCTAAAAAAGCGAGTAGAAAGATTTTTTCACCACAGAGAACACTGAGTTCACGGAGAAAATAAGAAGAAATCTCTGTGTTCTTTGTGACCTCTGTGGTTAAATCTTTTCTTTACCTTTATAAACGCCGCGCAGGTTGATTTCGATATATAAAGTTAATTTTGCAAAACCTGCGGGACGGTCTAGGTAAAAAAGCAAAACTGCCTCCCAAAATGGAGGCAGTTGAAATATTCAATTGTTATTTAATTATGCTTCCACTGTTTCTACAATCATATCTTTCAACAAAATCTCAAGCGCCATCGAATGACCACAACGTTTATGGGTCAAGAAAAACTCACAATCACAACCAAACGTCCCATTTTTATATGTGACATGATGGTCGCCATTGTCCCCGTGGAAAGTAAGGTCAAACTGGTTAAAGCGGAATCGCTTTCGGTCTTCAGCATATCTCTTTGCTTTCTCTAACTTACCAATCAGTCCGTAGTCCATGGCATCTATCTCCTTTTGAAATAAAATAAAAAAAGACACGCACAAATATTCGCGTGTCTTTACTCAACAAACCTTTTTATCATCTTGAAATAAGCGCATAGGGCGTTACCTCTTCTATAATGTGAGTATAGTCCTTTTCAAAAAAATGTCAATCATAAAAAATGGTTCGTATGGAAATTGTAGGGTTGTTTTTATTTGATTTTCATCTTAAGAAAAAAGATGCAATCCCTAAACCCTGAAACCCCAATTTGACTACGCGCATCTTTCTTGACTTGAAACTTGATTCCATTAACCAAACTTTTTCCCAGCCCACACACTCACCCACGTAGTCAACCCACACAAAATCGTTCCCCATGCCATATCCACCACAGTGACTAATAATGTCCAATTTTGTAATGTGGCAAAGTTTGTCAAATCGTACGTGGCATAAGTGATTAATCCGAACAAAGCACCGCGAATTAAGTAATTCGACTCATTCTTCTTAACCGCTGGCTCAACCACAAAGAATAACAAGCCATAGATATACAACAAATAAAAAATTCCTGCCGCGAGGAAGTTAGCATTCTCTGCCATTAAATGCCCAATCTGCGAGCGATAAAATGACGGCGCGACCAATCCCAGCCAAAATGAGTCAATGCCGAGGAAAGTGATTAATGTGATGAAGTAAAGTTTGAGTCTCATAATTTATTTCTTCTTTTTTACAACAGCTTTTTTCTTAACCACAGGCTTCTTGACAGCCTTCTTTAGCGCCGGTTTTTTATTTTTCACTATCTTTTTCACAACGGGCTTTTTAGAAACTGTTTTCTTAGTAACTGTTTTTTTCTTTCCAGTTTCTACTTTCTTTTTCACTGCTTTTTGCCTCTTGCTTTCTGCCTTCTGCTTTCTGCCTTTTGTCTTTTTAGCACTTTCTTCTTTTATTTCTTTCACCCCAAACATCTCTACCCATTTTTCATCCATAGATTTAACACCCGCCCCATTCAAATTACTATTCACCATTCCCCATTCACTGGTATTGACAAAGCGAAAATCCATGAAGGCGTGACACTGATAGGCGCTGAGTTCAACGTATAAACCACCCTCCCAAATGTCTTTACATGAGCGGATGTATTCAAGTTGGGATGCATAATCTTTGAAAATCACATATCCATTTTTCGGCAAGCCTAAGCCTTCAGCCAATTGACTGCGTTTAAGTTTGCCACTCGATTTATCTAACCATGCAACGGAATTTTTTATCCAACCGCGTGTGTCACCAAATTTATTGTGATAGATGACAAGTCCGCGTTCGTCTTTGAGTTTGTTTGAATATGCAAATACATTTTCATCTTTACCACCATTGAGCAAGTGAAAGTCGAAGAGTAGAAAATGTTGAACATCAGCAAACAGGCTTCTACGATGAAGAAGCGGAAAGATTCTCCATTCATGCGCTTGAACAAATCCATCATCTTGTTTTTCATCTAATTTGGGACGGCGAAATTCCATGCCGTATTTTTCGGTGAAACCTTCCACTTGTCCGTGACCAAACATGGGCAAGCCGGGCAATGTGGCAAGCAAAGTACAAATGCCAAAATATTTATCGCTTTTACCAAATTGCTCCACTGCTGTTTTTTCATCGGGGTTATTCATGAAGTTGACATAACGCTTTAAGATTTGTGGATCAAACTCTAAAGTGTTTTTTATTGCCATGCGATATTTGGCGTTGTCTTCATCACGAAGCATGTGCATAAATGCAGAGTTGTAAACGCGATGCATACCGAGTGTGCGCACAAAATAACCTTCCATTAACCAAAAGGCTTCGGCGAGCAATAATGTATCGGGAACTTCACTGGCAACTCTATCTACAACTTCACGCCAAAATTCAATTGGAATTTTTTCTTCAAATTCTGTTTTTGATAAACCAAATTGCGCGCGTGATGGAATCGCACCGCCTGCGCCGGGTTCAGGAAACCATAAACGCTGAATATGTTTTTTTGCAAGGGTCATCGCCGCATCAAAACGAATGACTGGAAAATTTCGAGCGACATGTAAGATGACTTGAATGACCGCTTCGCGGACTACGGGGTTGCTGTAATCAAGCTGGGCGGTATCATTCCACGGGAAAGATGTGCCGTCGTTGCCGTGATAGACATAACGTAAATCTCCCGTTTGCAAATCGCGGCGTTGAAAGACAACTGCGGCATCGGTTTTATCGTAATAATGGTCTTCGAGATAAATGCCAACGCGCAAATCGTCCGATAAGTTTTCTGATTTAAATGAATAGGATGGATAGGGTGAAAAGTTTGTAGATAAAAACCAATCGGGATGTTCAACCACCCAATTCGAGTCAATGCCCATGTGATTGGGAACCATATCAGCAGATAAACGAATGCCTTTATCCCAAGCGCGTGTGCGTAAATTTTCTAAAGCACTCCAACCACCCAAATCATTTGCAATATCATAAGAATATAAAGAATACGCCGAAGCGACAGCATCCGCTTGACCCATGCGTTGTTTAATTTTTTGGGATGCACGGCTTCTTTCCCATAAACCAATTAACCATAAACCCGTAAAGCCACGCGATTTCAAAGTCTCTAATTCTTCATCAGGGATTTGGTCTAGGCGATTAATTTCACGCCCATATTTTTTTGCGAGTTGGTCTAGCCAGACATAAGTATTTTTCGCCATCAAAACGAGACGTGGCATCCATTCTTGGTCTGGGCTATATCTTTCATATTCAGAGTATTCCGCGCCTGAAAAATTCGGGACGACTGCTTCAGCAGTCATTGTATCGGCTGGGGTTTGCTTGCGGATGATTTCTTCTTTAATGAAATCGAGTCCGCGTAAGATGCGTGCAGAAAATTCCTTGCCGAGTAAATGTCCCCAATTTTCTAACATAAACAGCAATTGACCTTCTAATGAATCTGGTGAGGCACTAATCGCAGACATCAAAATATCGTTCAATGATTCACTGCGTGTGAATTCTCCAGTCGTTAAGCCGGGTTGGGTGGCGAAGAAATTTTGTAAGAAACCAAGAAATTCTTTGTATGGCGTTGGCTTTAAGGTTGCGTCGTCAAATAAATCAATATATTGTTTCAAGGCTGGGTTGTTGTTAGCAATATTGATTAATAACATTTCTTCAATTGTGGCGAAGCGTACACCCCGACCAAAGTCACCGACATTGGGGACTTTGGTCGAAAGATATATCCCTGCTGAAACTTCACCTTTGAAGACAGATTTGGGCGGGAATTCTTCTGTAAATTTGGTTAAGGTTAAATCATATTTTGAGCCGAGGTTGGATTGTAAATTCCCCATTGCACGCCCCATTACGCCAGTGTAGCGACTATAAAAATGTTTAAGAAGGATGTGGTAGGCTTCGTCAAGCAAAGAAATTGCATAAAGGTCAGTAGCAGATATAACGTCCGAGCGAAGCGCAGACATTTGGGAGGCAAAAGCGCGGGCAGAGGTCAAATCTGTAAAAACAACGTGCCCATCAGGGCGAAAAAAATCTTGAGAAAAATTGTATTTTATGCGGGATTGGCGGTTCGTCAGCATAACAACAATGATAACCGATTATTATATGATTTCGAGTAAAATTTGGCGTAAATTATGCAAGCACCGCTCATTCAATTCATCATTCTCCTCTTCATTGCCGCCTTGTATTTGCCGGTGATTTTCTTTGCAATACAAAGGCGTGATGAAGGTCATGCCGCCGCCACTTGGTTAGTGATTTTATATGCCTTAATTGCGCTGGTGATTAATGTTGCCGAAGCCGTTTGGCGAGACCAAAGTGATGCGTTTACTTTTATCGGCATCAATACCTACGTGGCGTTCACGCTTGTAGCGGTTTTGATGATTGCTCTGCAAGCCTTTTTGAAAAATGAAACCTGGTGGATTTGGGTTGGCTTTTGGATGTTCTGGCTGTTAGGCTTGGCATTGATTTTGACCAATGCTCTTGATTTATCCGATGTAGTTTGGACCAATGGAAATTTTATTTTATATCGTTCGCGACTTGGACCTGCTTGGGCAATTTTAGGCTGGCTGATTCTCATCATTGCTTTAATTCTTAGTTTAGCAAATGCAAATCGTGGCACACGCCAACCGTTGTTTCGTAATCGGTTAAATTATTGGTTCACGCCAATTTTCTTTACATTAATTGGTGACGTTTTATTATTTTCTGGCGTTTCAATTCTTGGTCAGCCGTTTCGGTTGGCAACTGCAATCGGTATGGCGTATGTCGTCGGCACTCATTATGTACCAGATTTGAAAAACTTTTTACGTCGCGCTTTAATTTATGTTTTAAGTGTCATTGTAATTGTCAGTTTTTATGGCGCAGGTTATTTAATCATTCAAGCTATGTTTGGTAATTCACCTTCGTTCAATCCCTTATGGGCTGGCGCAGTGATTGCCTTGTTGATTGCGATCGTTTTTACTCCACTGACAACACTCGTTGCACGTGCCGTCAATAAATGGATGCGTGGCGACCAATATGATGCAAGCACCACCATTCATCAATATAGCGAAAATATCAGCAACATTTTGGATATGGATAGGCTCGCCAGCATCGCCGTTGGCATTATGCTCGAAGCCATGCAAATTGAACGCGGCTTTTTATTCTTAGTAGATACAGAACGCCAAGCCGATGGCAAAAGGATTTATAAAATCCGTTCGGCGCGTAGCCCAGAAGAAAGACAAATTGTGGCTGTCGAATTACAAGAAGATGGAATCATCGCTTCGCATTTTACGCGCGAAGGAAAACCGCTTCTACAATATGACCTCGACCTGTTACCTGCTTTTCGAAATGCATCTACCCGTGAACGAAATTGGTTTGCTCAACTCCGCACCGAAGTATATATTCCTATCTTTGCAAAAAAACAATGGATTGGTCTGCTGGCGTTTGGTTCAAAATTAAGTGGCAATCGTTTCACAAAAGAAGATTTATCAGTATTAGCCGCACACGCCAATCAGACAGCCGTTGCACTTGAAAATGCCCGACTGGTAGATAACTTGATGAGTTTGAACCAAGAATTGCGTCAAGCCAGACGCGCTTTAGAAAGAAATAATCAAGAATTACAGCGGATTGACCAAGCCAAGTCAGATTTCATCAGCATCGCATCACATGAATTACGTACACCTTTGACCGTCATCAAAGGCTATACAGAAATGATGATGGACGATAATAGATTAGATAACAACCTCAAAAGCATGATTAAGAAAATGAATGAGGGAACAATCCGTTTACACGAAATCATGGACTCGATGTTTGACGTAGCCCAAATTGATTCACGTTCACTCAAGCCACATTTACAGCCAGTGGATTTAGGCAAATTAATTCAAGAAGTTTGTATTGAGCAATCGAAAACTGCGAAAGAAAGAGAGCAAACGATTATGATTGCTCTGCCACCCCTTCCACAAGTGAAAGCCGACCCGAATTTATTGAAAAAGATGTTTCATCACTTAATTCGCAATGCGATTAAGTTCACCCCCAATGGCGGAAAAATTACAATAATTGGAAATCAAATTCCTCCAGTTATCAATTTACCAAATGGTGGCGTAGAAATTAACATCATTGATACTGGCGTAGGTGTTGACCCAAATTTACGCGAAATTATTTTCACCAAATTTTATCAACCCGGCGAACTCGGAAAACATTCCACCAGCAAAACACGCTTCAAAGGCGGTGGCGCTGGTTTAGGCTTGGCTTTATCCAAAGGAATTATTGAAGCACATGGCGGAAAAATTTGGGTTGAAAGCCCAGGCTATGATGAAGTCAATTTCCCCGGTAGCCAATTCCATATCATTTTGCCCTTAGAGAAATTAGAAAATGGTCAAGCACATACAATCAGTGATGGCGTGAAATATGGATTAAGAAATGAAAACGAAGTGCGTTCTTAACCCATAGGAATGCGGACTTAAGTCCGCACGCCTAAATTTCTTTTCGATACACTCGATTATTTTTATACTCTACCCCATTTAAGTTTTTCAAATCCGCGCGCATTTGCTCAGTAGTTTCAGCTACTTGAGTCATTTCAACATTTGTAAATTGTTTGAATTGTAATAAAGTCGTTCCCATTGCGTAATATAACAAAGCATTGCCACCATGTCCTTGATGTTCGGGCAGAATGCCCATGCCATTGACAGAGACTGTGTTCGTGCGGCGAAGTTCGAGGAGAATATCCAGCAGACCGAAGGGGAACAATTTTCCCTTAGCGCGTTGAAGCGCGGCACTGACGTCATGGAAGGCAAATAAAAATCCAACTACATCTTCGCCATACAAAATAATTTTTATCAAAAAACTATTTTGAGGGAGCGCGATTGTTAAAATGGTTGGTGAATGGTTGGAAATCGGTAGAGCAGGTTTGTAAATTTAAACGTAGGGCATAATACTATTCAAAAGACC
>JAEURF010000329.1 GCA_016789205.1 Anaerolineales bacterium | reverse complement strand
AATTTTTACAGGCATGGGGTAAGTATCCAAGTAGGCAGGTAAACAGGTAGACATGTGTACCTGTTTACCTGTTTACCTTGTCTACCTGTTTCCGTTCTACGCGCGAAGCGCAGAATCAATATCCCAAAGAATATCTTCGATATCTTCAAGACCAATACTCAAGCGAATAAAATCAGGGCTGACGCCTGCGGCTTTTTGTTCTTCATCGCTGAGTTGCGAATGTGTTGTGCTGGCAGGATGAATTGCAAGTGAACGCGCATCACCAACATTGGCGACATGACTCAGCAATTTGAGATTGTCAATAAATTTTGCACCCGCTTCACGCCCGCCTTTCACACCGAATCCTAAAACCGCACCTGCACCTTTCGGTAAATATTTTTTTGCAATCGCATAATCACGATGACTTTCTAAACCAGCGTACGTGACCCAACTGACTTTTTCATGGTCTTCCAAAAATTCTGCAACGGCTTGCGCATTTTTAACATGTTGTTCCATTCGCAATGACAAAGTTTCTAAGCCTTGAATAAATAACCATGAGTTGAAAGGGGATTGACATGCGCCAATATCGCGCAAGATGCCTGCACGTGCTTTAGAAATAAACGCCAGCGGACCAAAATCATCTGCATAAACAACATCGTGATACGAAGGGTCAGGCGTGTTGAAATTTTTGTGGCGCGTACTTTTTGACCAAACAAATTTGCCACTATCTACAACCATACCGCCAATAGATGTGCCATGCCCACCAATAAATTTTGTTGTGGAATGAGTGACAATATCCGCGCCCCATTCAAACGGACGGCAAAGATAAGGCGTAGCAAATGTATTATCAATCATCAATGGCAAACTATTTTCATGGGCAATCTTTGCCACTTCTTCAAATGGAAAAATATTGACAAGTGGATTACTAATCGTCTCGCCATAAATCAATTTTGTATTTGGTTGAATGGCTTTACGAAAATTTTCAGGGTCAGACGGGTCAACCAAAGTTACATGAATCCCCAAACGTGGAAATGTATATTTGAATTGACTTACGGTTCCGCCATACAATGTTGAAGCAGAGACGATATGGTCACCCGCTTCGCAAATTGTAAAAATTGCAGTCGTTTGCGCGGCGTGACCAGAACTCACTTCTAACGCGGCAATCCCACCTTCTAAATCTGCGATGCGTTTTTCTAACACATTGGATGTCGGGTTACCAATCCGTGTGTAAATATTCCCCGCTTCTTGCAATGCAAACAAACGCGAAGCACGCTCAGTGCTTTGCAAATCATACGCCGATGTTTGATAAATCGGCACAGCACGACTTCCAGTTGTTGCATCAGGTTCATAACCTGCATGTAACTGTCGAGTCGTAAAACCTAACGGACGTTCAATTGTGGACATAAATCTCTCCTTGAATATGATGTATCCGCCCTTTCAGAAGAGTTATTAAAAAACAAACCTCTTCTGAAAGTACAAGAAGAGGTACATACGATACCGTCCTCTCATCTTCCAGTAATTACTGTCGGAGTTGGCACCGTTTTGGCTTTTAGTTTTTAGCTCTTGGCTAATTGCCAATTGCTAATCACTAATTGCTAATCGGTTGCCGAGACGTCGCAGGGCCGTTCCCTCGGTCTCTCTGGATAAGAGCGAATATTTAATTGCGCGGTTTATATCACATAAAATTAAATTGTGTCAAGAGGTTTTATAACAAACCTTCATTTACCAATAGCTCTGCATTGTAAATAGACCCACCAGCCGCACCGCGAATTGTGTTGTGAGATAAAACAACAAACTTAATATCCAAGATTGAATCTTTTCTCACACGACCGACAATTGTTGACATACCTTTGCCTGTTAATCTATCTAATCTTGGTTGAGGACGATCCGCTTCTTCTCTGACGTGGATAACTGGTCTGGGCGCGGATGGCAATTCTCCCGCCTCAGCTGGGGCTTGATAATTGTTGAAGGTTTGCAA
>JAEURF010000328.1 GCA_016789205.1 Anaerolineales bacterium | reverse complement strand
TTCAAAGTCAAATTTGACGCGTTTGTTCATCCTTGCATTCCTTCCCACTCAGCCAACTTGACATCCATCTCTTTTTGCACACGTTCATATTCTTTGCCAATTTTCATCACTTCGTCAGGTTTCACCATGGGACTCTCCAACTGCCCGGCAAGGTTCGCTAGTGTGGCTTCTAATTCAGCAATTTTATTTTCTAATTCTTGCACTTTGGCAATCTTTCTTCTTTCTTCTTTTGCTTCGGCTTTAGATTTCGGCGCTTCAACTTTCAACTTTGGACTTACAACCTTTGAGCCGTTACCTCTTTGTGCCGCCATAAAATCTTCATATTGTTTTTGTTCACGTTCAGCACGCAATTCAGAATATGTACCTTTGAATACGGTCAAATGACCATCATCCGGGTCAATCTCCCAGATTTGAGTCGCGACTGCATCCACAAGATAACGGTCATGTGTGATTAACAAAATCGTGCCTTGATAATCTTCCAACACAGCCTCTAAAATTTCTTGTGATGGAATATCTAAATGATTCGTCGGTTCGTCGAGTAATAATAAATTTGTATCTTGCAAAGCGAGTTTTGATAATGCCAAACGTCCACGCTCACCACCGGAGAGCATACCTACTTTTTTATATACATCTTCACCGCTGAAAAGATATTTGCCCAAATAATCACGAATTTGCCCTGGCAACCAATTTGGCATGACAGAATCAATTTCTTCCAGCAAAGTTTTATTTGGGTCTAGCCCTTCATGTGCTTGAGCAAAATAACCGATGTGTAGACTCGAGCCTAAAATCACTTCACCAGCCAAAGGCTCAAGCTGACCTAAAATTGTTTTCAAGAAAGTAGATTTCCCTGCACCATTCGGACCAATCAATGCCGCACAATCTTGTCGTCTCAAGTCAATATCCGGTGACTTGAATAAAAATTTATCCGAGAAACCAACTTGCAAATCTTTGGTGCGAATGACCATATCGCCAGAGCGTTTTTGAGAACCGAGTCTTAAATGCAAATTAGGTAACGTCCGCACAGGCGACCTTAACGCATTAATCCGCCGACCGGCTTCTTCTACACTCATGATAGAAGTTGTGACAGAAATTTCATCTGCTGTTTCACTCCACTTTTGGTTGAGCGCGGCTTCAAACCCGACTTGTTCAATGGCTTGAATTAAACGTGACAAACGTTTTAATCTGCCTTTGGCTTGCAATACATTTTGTCCCGCTACATTTTTGCGGATGTATTCCATCTCTTTATTTAATTTTTCTTTTTCACTTTCAAACACTTCTTGCCTGCGTTTGATTCTTTCTTCACGTTGTTTCAAATACGCTGTGTAATTTCCTGTATAGGTTTCACTTGCACCCGGCAACATTTCAAAAATAATATTGCTAACTTTATCCAAGAAATATCTATCATGTGAAACAATCACAGCCGCGCCTTCCCATTGATTCAAATATCCTTCAAGCCATTCAACGGCACGAATATCCAGATGATTCGTAGGCTCATCGAGCAGTAACAAGTCCGGGTCAGATAATAAGAGGCGTGCTAAAAAGGCGCGAGTGCGTTGTCCGCCGGATAAATGATCCAAAGAAAGTTCATAATCCGCAGCATCAAATCCTAAACCTGTAAGCACTTGTTTGATGCGCGTTTCATACGTGTAGCCGCCGCGTCGTTCAAAATCTTCTTGCAGTTTTCCATATTCTTCCAACACATCATGATTCGTCGCCATCAATTCTTCGAGGCGATGCAATTCATTTTGTTGCTTGATTAAATTTTCGAAGACGGAATGACACGCATCCCAAAGCGTGCCTTGCATTTGGAAATCTGCTTCTTGAGATAAATATCCGCTTCGGACTCCCTTCGAGCGGGTGACTGTTCCCGCCGAGCTTTCATCTTCGCCTGCAAGGATTCGAAGCAACGTGGTTTTGCCAACGCCATTCGGACCGACAATGCCCAGCCGCGAGCCTTTCT
>JAEURF010000327.1 GCA_016789205.1 Anaerolineales bacterium | reverse complement strand
CCAATGCTTCGGCGGTACGAATCAATGTGCCAAAATTTTGCGGGTCTTGCAAAGAATCAAGTAACAAAACAAAAGGCAATTCATCTTTAGAGTTTTCAAGAATTTCAATCACATCCGAATATGGATATTTGCTGACCTCTGCCACAATCCCCTGATTGTTTTGATGAACCTTATCCAACTTTGGACGTGAAACACGATTGATTTTGATTTTTTGTGCTTGAGCCAAATTAAGAATCTCAGCCAGTTTGCCTTTTTCTTGTACCCCTTCGGCAATATCAATCGAAAATACTTGTCTGCGCTTAGCGACAATGGTTTCATACACGGCGTTACGAGAATAAATGAGTTCTTTCATCCCCCGATTTTACTTGATAAACCGTAGGTCACGTTTTCAACGTGACAACACATTTAATAAAAAAGTCACGCTTCAAGCGTGACCTACTCACTTTTTAATATCTCTTCAATTTGGTTCCACAAATTTGGCAATTCTAAAATCTCTGCAAAATCTGTCACCCATTGTTTGATTCGTTTTATATCAACATCAGGGTTTTTATCAAAAATAGTTCGAATATCCTCCAAATCTTTTGGACGATGAGCGATTGCTTTCATAATAATTAAGTCTTCGGGAGTAGGTAAACTCACCGAAAGGTTTGAAAAGGACTTTTTACTTGCTCTTTCTACTATTTCTACTTCAAATGGCATAACCCCCATTGAAATGTCAATTTCAGTATCTGTGGGAGTATGAATTAAAGGCAATATCCGATTTTTTTTTGCGAACTCTTGTATGTTATTAACCCGTGATTCAATGTTTTCAGATTTTGCTGATTCAAGGAATTTTGATATGTCATCTATAGATAATAAAAAAACTGCATCCACATCAGCAGTAAAACGCGGTTTTCCTAAAAGACCAACCGCCACACCACCAATAATTACTCCTTGGTAGTTATATTTTTCTAACAAACGATTAAGAGATTCAATTGTGGCGCGAAACGGCTCGATGTTTTTATCCAGTTTCATAGTGTGCCTTCAATTTTGCCCACTGTGCAAAAACTTCTGTCTCACTTTTATCTCGTTCAATTTTGATCCCTGTCTCAATTGCAAAACGGACAATAGCATTTAGTTTTTTCCAATGCTCTTCAATTGTCATCGCACGCAATTCCCGACGTTCAAACTCCTCCACTTCTTTCCAACGTCCGCGCAGGTGATAAACCATTTCTTCCTTGTTCATCACTTGATTATAGCATGTAAAAAAGTAGGTCACGCTTTAAGCGTGACCTACAAAATTAACTCCACTTCCAAGTCGTCCCATCTTTACTATCTTCAATCGTCACGCCCATGTCTTTCAATTGGTCACGGATTTCATCAGAACGTTTCCAGTTTTTTTGTTTGCGAGCTTCGTTTCGTTCAGCAATCAAGGCATTGACCTCAGCATCTTTTTCGCTTGAACCTTTTTTATCTTCTAGTTTTAATCCCAGCACGTTTGTTAATTCTTTGAAAACATCTTGTGCTGGTTTGAGTTGTTCGTTCGTAGCGGAATTATCTCTAGCAGTGTTAATGGCTTTGACTAATTCAAATAACGCAGCAACTGCACCAGCGGTGTTGAAGTCATTGTCCATGGCATCGGTGAAGTTCTTTTTAGCAGATTCAATGGAGGCGGATAATGAATCGGAGTTGTATCCTGTCGCTGAGGCAGAAGCAGGCTTCAATGCAGATTTGAGGCGTTCGACGTTTTTTTCTGCAGCATCAAGAGTTTCGTCATTGAATAACAATGGCGCTCGATAAGTTCCATTCAAAACCAACATGCGCATCACATCCGCAGAGCGTGTGGATAAAAATTCTTTAATGCTGACGATGTTCCCCAACGACTTAGACATTTTTTCGCCACCAAGTTGTAACATGCCGTTGTGAACCCAATAGCGCGAAAATTCTTTGCCTGTATAACTTTCGGTTTGGGCAATTTCATT
>JAEURF010000326.1 GCA_016789205.1 Anaerolineales bacterium | reverse complement strand
GGAAGAGTCATCAACATTCCCCCACGTGGCATTGGCGAAAAAACTTTAACCACACTTCATCTTGTTGCACGCCAAAATAATGTCAACGCGGGCGCAATCCTGCTGGACCTAGCGCGAGGCGCAGAGTCTCCGCACTATAAATCATTCACAGGCAGAGCCGCGATTCCACTTGCAGATTTCGGCGGTATGTTATCCAACTGGACTGCTCATGCACCCACAGATACTGTCCCAGAATTATTTGACAGAATTTTGCGCGACATTAATTACAAAGAATATATCGTTGAAGATGATTCAGAAGAAAGTTTAGACCGTTGGGAAAACGTGCAAGAGTTAAAACGACTCGCAATCGAATATTCAACGCGCACATTAGATGAATTTCTTGAAAATGTGGCGCTTGTCGCAGACCAAGATACGATTACAGATTCAAATGCGCCAACCTTATTAACTTTACACGCCGCTAAAGGTTTGGAATATGGTGCGGTATTTATTGTCGGGCTTGATGATGGCATCATTCCGCACAGCCGTTCATTTGATGAACCCGAACAAATGGAAGAAGAACGTCGCCTCTTTTATGTTGGTATCACGCGCGCGAAAGATAGGCTTTATTTATTACGTGCCATTCAACGTGGCGGACGCGGCATGGCTGAAGAAACATATCCCTCAAGATTTTTAGATGATGTGCCTCAAAATCTTTTGCTTGGAAGAACACGCACTGGACGTGCGATGCGCGGCGCACCATTGGATACAAAATGGTCGCTTTCCCCAAAGGGGACGCTGCCTTCTTCGGGGAAAACTGCTCCTGTTACCTCAGCACAATACAAGGCTGGAACACGCATCCGCCATGCTAGTTGGGGTGAAGGCATTGTCCTAGATTCAAGAATGCAAGATGGCGATGAAATTGTGGATGTCGTTTTCGAATCGGTTGGGATAAAAAGATTAGCCGCAAGTTTGGCGAATTTGCAAATTATATAAGACCGTAGACGGTGGACGATAGACCGTATTTCACCGTCCACTGCCTATCGTCTATGGTCATCACATGTATTTAAAACTTCTTTATCTCGGGTTCAAAATCTATTGCTTCATCTTTCGTCCAGTTCGTATGGGCGTAAGAGTGATGATGATTCAAGATGATAAAGTTTTGTTGATTCGACATACGTACTTAAATGGCTGGTTTATGCCCGGCGGTGGATTAAATAGAAACGAATCCTTAGAGCAAGCCGCACGCCGTGAAGCCAAAGAAGAGACTGGGGCTGAGTTAGGCGAAATTACTTTGCTTGGAGTTTTCACAAATTACTTACAATGGAAAACAGACCACACAGTTGTTTTCTTATGTAAAGAATTCAAAATCACTGGAAAATCTGATGCAGAGATTGCAGAATTAAAACAATTTTCGTTAAATGAATTGCCAAAATCTGTCTATCCGTCGCATCGAAAATTGTTAGAAGAGTACAACACAGGCAGAATTAAGAACAATTTTGGGGAGTGGTAACTTTATGTCATTCTGAACGAAGTGAAGAATCCCACCGCTTTGCGGCGAGACCCTTCACTTCGTTCAGGGTGACACAATTTGTATATAAACTGAAAATCATAAATCCCATTTCGAGACGGTATAATGAGCAAAACTCTTTGCAATTTATGGACAGATTACCTATGACCGATTCTTTGAAAGTTGTTATCCCAATGGCTGGCTGGGGAACGCGGATGCGTCCACACACATGGAGCAAACCCAAACCATTGGTTAGTGTAGCAGGGAAGACTGCACTTGAGCATTTAATGGATATGTTCGCGACGTTGCCGAATCCAGAAAATACTGAATTTGTTTTTATCGTTGGACCCTATCTTGGTGAATTGCAAGTACCTACCTTTATTCGGGAAAATTATCCGAACCTTAAAGCACATTTTGTGACACAAAATGAAATGAAGGGACAATCTCACGCGCTAGCACTAGCGCGTGATTATTTGT
>JAEURF010000325.1 GCA_016789205.1 Anaerolineales bacterium | reverse complement strand
TCCGACGCATTGCTCTCCCCCAAAAAGATTTCACTCCAAACAGACCTCTTGTCTACCTGTCTACTTGTGTACTTGTTATCGTTTGGATAATTTTTACTTATCTTTTCTTTAGTGATAACAAGCCACTAACCTATTTATCTATTACTTTATTCTGGGCATTGCCTCCAATTGCTTTACAATTTTTATATGGCGCGGATATTCTTTGGCATCATCGTAAACTTGTTTTTTGGAGCATCTTTGTCCCCGGAACATATCTTTCATTAATGGATATTGTCGCACTGACAGATACTACGTGGTCAATTGCCAAAGACCAAACTACAGGTATTTTATTTTTCGGTATTTTGCCGTTAGAAGAAGTTGTTTTCTTCTTCATCACCAATATCTTAATTACATTTGGGATGACGCTTTTGTTATCTGATATTGGAAAGAAAAGATTTAATGATTGGAAAGCCAAGGGTTATAAAGGCTTGCCATAATAACAACCTCCCACAACAGGTTTCTTTGTGAGGCTAATCATTTCCTCAAACCTGCGGGACGGTTGCTCTATTCATTTACCAAATCATGTATCCACTTGCGCGACCTGAAACGCCAAAAACTGACAAAGGCTTTGGCAAATTCTTCCAAGCCGACCATGAGATAAACAAGATAAACGGGTAAATCCAAGACAAACGCGCCAATATACGCAGCAGGGACGCCGATTAACCAAATAGAACAAACTTCCATTAGAAGAGCAAAACGCGTATCGCCACCTGCGCGTAACGCGCCAATAAATGTGCAGAAGTTGAACATACGAACCCACAAAACACCCGCCATCATCAACATCAACATACGCACATTATACGTACCGCTGGGGGAAAGATTATACAAACCAACAACTGTATCTCTGGCTAACAATACAAGCAAGCCAACTGTCCATGCGGCTAGCACACTTAAGATAATCACGCGGCGGACAGTTTCGTAGGCTTCATCTTTTTTGCCTGCACCAATTCGGTTTCCGACCATCACGGCGCAAGCATTGCCAAGCCCCATAAAGACAACAAAAGCGAGTTCTTCAATCGTCGCGTTGACATTAATGGCGGCGATTGAGTCTGTGCCGATGCGAGCGTAGATGGCATTGTAGGTTGTAATGCCAAAAGACCAAAACATTTCGTTTGCAAGTGCGGGAAATGCCGTTTTGAAAACGCGTGAGAAGAAAGTAAAGTCAAAGGTGAAAAAGGTTAATGGATTGGCGGCAAGTGGAGTCTTTTGGGTGTAGACAAGGCTGAGGAGCAGAATCAGTTCTAACGTCCAGCCTGAGGCGGTACCGATTGCCGCACCTTCGACTCCAAGCTCAGGAAATGGTCCAATCCCAAAAATCAACATATACCCAAGCATCGTTTTGAAAAGCAATGCGGAGACAGTGGCAATCACGGTCAGACGAATCAGTTTGATACTGCGCAAGGTTGCAATGTAAGAGGTTGCTAAGGCAACAGGGATATAGGAGAGACCAACAATACGAAGGTAACGTGAGCCAATTGCAATTACTTCGGGGTCGTTGGTATAAAAACCTAAAACGCGATGTGGAATCAAAGTGGTGACGAGCGTGAAAACCAATGCAATCAGAGATGTTGTTAAGATGCTCATGCCGAGCACTTTGCGAATCGGGTCAATTTCACCTTTGCCCCAAAATTGTGCGACAAAAATCGCCATGCCGCTTGTCAGACCAAATAATAAAAGGATGAATACAAAAAATACTTGATTGGATAACCCAAGCGCGGCAATTGATGCTTCACCTAATTGACCGACCATGAGTACATCAAGTAAATTGAGTGAGGCATTGATAAGTTGTTGAAATGAGATTGGAATGGCAATCGTCAGTACTTCGCGCAAGAAGGCGCGGTCTTTGAGGAAGGATAGATTCATGAGAGTGGGAAGTTAGCAGTATTCAGTGTTCAGTTATCAGAATCTTCTGGGGTTTCACGGACGATATATAATGGTC
>JAEURF010000324.1 GCA_016789205.1 Anaerolineales bacterium | reverse complement strand
TATTGGGATGCGTCGCGCACGCCATTGGGTTCATATTTCACACAATGGGGCTTGTTCCTCTTTATCATCACGGCTTGGCTGGCTTGGGAAACTCGCGAGTGGATGGCGGCGACTCCAGTTTCTAAATTAAATGGTTTAAAGAAATATGTTTTATTAATTGAAATTACGCTTGCGGGTTTTATTGCTTTGCTCGTCTTCTTCTTATTTGATGGCGTGTATGCAGGCTTAATTGCTCTACCACTTGCATTATGGTCTGGGATTTTAATTTTACGAGCCGATTTACCTGATACAAAACGCTTCGTGCTTTTCTTAATCGGCACCGCTTTAACCATCACACTTGCAGTTGAATTTATTTCACTCGTCGGCGATATTGGACGTATGAATACAATTTTCAAATTGTATTTACAAGCATGGATGATGTTTGCCGTCAGTGCCGCCGCCGCATTTGGTTGGTTGCTTAATGTCTTTTATACATGGAAAGCAAAATGGCGCACAATCTATCAAGTCGGTGTCTATCTTTTGTTAGCAGGCGCGTTTATGTTTACACTGACCGGCACCACGGACAAAATCTCTGACCGGATGAATCCCGAAGCCCCCAATTCATTGGATAGCATGGAATACATGAATCATTCCCAATTGTGGGATGGTCAAATCATGGAGTTGCGCGAAGATTATCGTGCTATCAGATGGATGCAAGATAATGTGCAAGGTTCGCCCGTCATCGTAGAAGCCAACTGCACAGAATATCGTTGGTGCACACGCTTTACAATTAATACAGGTTTACCCAATGTAGTCGGTTGGAATTGGCATCAACGCCAACAACGCGGTATTTTTGCAATTCAAGTGCAAGAACGAGTTAATGAAGTGGGTATGTTCTACAACACCACCGATATTCAATCTGCAATTAACTTTTTGAAAAAATATGATGTGCAATATATTGTCGTTGGTCAATTAGAAAGAAATGTATATCCAGTATTGCCGGAATTACCAGATGGTTTAGCCAAATTCAAAGAATATGAAGGCGTATATTGGCAAGCCGTGTATCAAGATGCAAACACAACCATTTATGAGGTTATTATGGAGTCAGGGAGCTTGCTCCCGTAATTCGCCAGCAAGTAAAGGAAAATATGATTTATCACATCACAACCAAACAAGCATGGGCTGACGCTCAAACCAAAGGCGAATACACCGCACCAAGTTTGCAAACCGAAGGCTTCATTCATTGTTCTACTGCTAAACAAGTCGCGTCTGTCGCGAATGCTTTTTATCGCGGACAAAATAATTTGGTCTTGTTAAAACTTGACGAAAGCCGAATCAAATCTCCAGTCAATTGGGAAGCGCCTGCCGGACCTCCAGCGAAAGGAATCAACGAATCAGATTTATTTCCGCACATTTACGGAGCCATTAATCTTGATGCCATCGCCTCAGTTCTAGACTTTGAACCTGATTCTGCAACTGGAAATTTTTCTTTCCCTGATAACTGAATACTGATTACTGAACACTGATAACTAATGACTGCATTCTTCACTTGGTATATCCTCCTCACTATTCTCGGCTGGCTCACTTTCCCGCTGACATATTTTCTATTCCCAAAATTATCAGATAGAGGGTACACACTCGCACGCACAGCAGGCTTGCTGATTTGGGGCTACGCATTTTGGTTATTCGCATCATTCGGTATGGCACAAAATGATGTCGGCGGAATTTTATTCGCACTTGCAATTTTGATTGCATTGAGTGTATATGCATTAATTACTAATTACCAATTAATAATTGAATTTATAAAAGAAAACAAATCACTCATCATCATCACCGAAATTTTATTTTTGATTGCTTTCGCATTTTTAGCATTTCTACGCGCCGCAAATTCTGAATTGCAAAGCACCGAAAAACCGATGGAATTGATGTTTATCAATTCCATTATGCGTTCAGAGACATTCCCTCCGCAAGATGTTTGGCTTTCTGGTTATGCAATTTCTTATTA
>JAEURF010000323.1 GCA_016789205.1 Anaerolineales bacterium | reverse complement strand
AGTGGAGCCACATCCCCAGCCCAATTCTTCAAACGCAATTGCATTTGAAATCATATCCACATTTGAGCCACCAAATTCTTCGGGGATACTCATGCCAAGCAAACCAACGGGTCCGCCTTTGCGAGCGGCTTCCCAATTGAATTCTTCTTTTTCATCCACTTCACGCGCTTTGGGTCGTAATTCTTTTTCTGCAAAATCATGCACAATTTTTTGCCACGCTTTTTGTTCTGCACTTAAATCAAAATCCATTTTTACTCCTGAGTTTTTATGTCATTCTGAGTCGCATTCTTGTTTGCCTGCCCTGATGATTTACAGGGTTGCGGCGAAGAATCTCGCGATTAATTTGTTATGCTTCTGTAAAAAGCAGTAACATTTTTCTTGCTTCTTTCATTTTTTCTTTCGGTACAAAGACTTGCACACGACCTAATAAATCGGTTGTGACGGGAAACGCATTCTGACCAACCGACTCTTGAAACAATTCGACATCAATTTCATTCGCTTCTAAATAACTTTCAAGCAGTTCGGCTTCGAGGCGGCTGTTTAATTCGGTCAACAGTTCATACTTCATATCATTCATGCGTCACCTATAAAACTATTATAATGGATGCAAATATTCTAAGGAGAAATTTTATATGGCAAAGAAGAAGTTAGTAAAACCAACAAGTAAGAAAGTAGAACAGAAAAATCAATCTGAACGGACGATTCAATATATCGCAGGTGGAATTGTATTGCTCGTGATTGCTTTTTTTGTATGGAAGTATATCCCAAACAATTCAGGCTCCAGTGAACCAAAACAATATGCTTCTCCTCCCGAAATGACCATTGACCTAAATAAAAAATATTTTGCAACCGTTGAAATGGAAAAGGGCGGACAGTTTGTGATTGAGTTGTATGCGGACAAAGCCCCGATTACGGTCAATAGTTTTGTATTTTTAGCACGCGAAGGCTTTTTTGATGGCGTGACCTTTCACCGTGTTTTGGAAGGATTCATGGCGCAAGGTGGTGACCCCACCGGTACAGGCATGGGCGGACCGGGTTATGAATTTGTGAGCGAAATTAGTGATTTGACTTTTGATAAAGCCGGTGTAGTTGCAATGGCAAATTCGGGACCCGATACAAATGGCAGTCAGTTTTTCATTACATTTGCTCCCGCTGACTTTTTGAATGGCGGCTACACCATCTTTGGGCAAGTCATAGAAGGCATAGATGTGGTCAATGCAATTACGCGCCGCGACCCAGACCAAGCGCCTGATTTTACTGGCGATGCGATTAAGACAATTACAATAACGGAAGAATAAATATTTTTTGTAGGGGCGAGGTCACCTCGCCCCTACAAAAAATTACAAAATCAAAATCACCCCAAACACAAGCTCAAAAACAACACTTTGCCAATTTGATGTATTGCTTGATTTATCTACAAAAATTGAAATGATTCTTGCAATCCCGACCAATAAATATGCATACCCCAGCATTTGAAATGCAATCGGGTTGTTAATAATAATGGGGAAGAGACCTAAAACAATAAAGAACACTCCAAACACAACGCGAATTTCTGTAATGCCACGCCCGCCTTCGGGAGCAAGCCCGGTAAAACCCACCGTACTCTTTGGTTTGAGCATGGCATATACACCAACCAATGCAGTCAGTACACAACCGATATATTGCAAAATTTGTAACATCGTATTTGCTCCTAAAAAATTAAATACAAGATTGCTTCGCCACACAAAACAAAAGCATGGCTCGCAATGACATGCTATTTCTTATCATAAAAAATCAACAACGTACTTCCATATTTTCTTTCTTCAGCTTCAACTAAATTTTTCAATTCAACTTTTTCATATTCAGTTGGGTCAATTTGCACAATCGCCGTGCCATCTTCGGTTAGCCAATCAATATTTTCATCCACTAATTTCAACGCCTTCAACCACATGCCTTCATATTGCGGCGGCGCAATATAAATATATTCAAATTTTTTATCAAGATTACTTTTTAGCAATTGAAATGCA
>JAEURF010000322.1 GCA_016789205.1 Anaerolineales bacterium | reverse complement strand
CATCGAATGAGCATCTAAATTAGCAGAACCGAATAAAACGTCATCATGATTATTCCATGCGGCTTTGCTGTGCATATATTTACCAGCATAACGATAGACATTTCCGCCAGCGTTGACCAATTTATGCACATGAATGTGGTTTGCGAAATCTACAAGGCGCACGCGCGTTTCATGTGAAAGTAAAACATTCACTTGCACACCTTTTTTTGCTTGCATACATAACGCATTTAACATTTCATCATCAGGTAGAAAATACCAAGTGCGGATGAAAATAGATTTATCAGCAGAGTTGATTAAGTTCATTAAAGCTTCACGGATTTGATATTGATGTCGTGGAACTGTTAACCAAATGCGGTCTGTGCCTGCTTGCAAGTTGGAAATATCTAATAAACGAGAAGCAAGTTTTCCTTGTTTAGAAAAACCAAGTAAAAAGTCATAAATGGTATGGAAGATATTGCCCAATTCACCATCCACACGTAAGTTTGAATCGGTCCATGTTGTGTAATAATCACCAATGTTAGAACCGCCGAGATAGACTGTGCGATTATCAATGGCAACAATTTTGCAGTGCAAACGGTTATTGATTCCTAATGGAGAAGCAGGGCGGTAAATATCAACTTGAATATCATGTGAACGTAAGTATTTAATCAATTCGATATTTTGAAAGAGATGGCGTGATTCATCAAAGGCTTCGCCAATTTCATCCACCATCAAACGCACGCGCACACCGTTTGCGGCTTTGGCAATTAGAACTTGTGAAATTTCATTTGCCCACTTGCCACTATCAAAAGACAAGAAGGTCATTGAAATATCGTGTTGCGCTGTGGAAAGTTCCGCAACCAGATTTTGGTAATACTCTTGGACGTTTGTAAAAAGTGTATGTCGGTTCATGGCGAAATTCCTTTCTGCCCCTACTTTCGCATTTTTGAACTGCCAAAGCCAGAGAAGAAACTGCCAAAAGACGCCAACTTAAAAAATAAGGCTTCCAAAAGAAAAGATTCTTTGGGAGCCTTAGTACTGAGAGAATGCATTGTTTACTTATGTTTTTCCATTAATAATCTCGCTAGACCGCGGATAGCGTTTCGTCTGGTTCGATTAAACGTTCCTTCTGAGATATAAAGCCGCGCCATGATTTCTCGATTCGGGACACCTTCGACATACGCATCATGCAAGACGGCATAGTTGTACCAAACGCGCGGAAGGGGTTCTTCGGGACGCTTTTCTGTGGGGCGTAATAAGTCTATAGATTTTATCAAGATTTGTTGTAAGTTTTTTCCACGTTCAATATGAGATTCGCCTTCGACTTTCATCTGTTCAGCCAAAGCGGATTGACCTAAAGTAATCGTATCGGGTAAATGCCTTAAACCCTCTTCCAAAATTTTGATAAATTCTTCATCTGGTGTCTTGGCAATTGCGGACATCATTTCTTTTGCGACTAGATTCATCTCGTTTACATTTTCTTGAGATTCAGCCACTAACTCTCGAATCTGTTGTGTTTTTTGTGGGCGTAAATTATGTAATGAAATCACAGTGCCAATTTGGTCGGCAAATTCACTTAACAAATCCAATTCACCTGTTGAATAATCTAACTTTTTCTTTGGCTTTGCAATGCCAACAATTGCAATTTGAGTCTGCCCATCAAATGTGGGGGCAACCCAGACCAAATCATTTTCTGTGACTTCGGTAATGTCATCATAAGAAAATAAATCAGACGAAAAACGGCTCTCTAACGGGACCGAGTTCTTGGTTGCTGTTACAACAAATTCATCTTCCCGACGAACTGCGATTAATCCGCCTGAAGTATTGAGTGTTTGACATAATAAATTCAAGCCTGCTTGCAAACGGATTTTAAGAGCATCTTCTGCTGAACTTTCATTTTCAAGCCGACGAAGTTGTTTGCGAAATGTACTTTCTTTACGCATCCGAAGCCGTTCTAAAAATTCACGAACTAGATCATACAGAGAAAGTGTCAGCACAACAAAAGCTATCAGTGCGCCGAGCCACTG
>JAEURF010000321.1 GCA_016789205.1 Anaerolineales bacterium | reverse complement strand
AAGCATGGCATCGTATTGATGAATCACATCCACAAGGCGGCGCATGTCAGCAGGGTCTGCGGATAAAGAATGGTCACGAAACGTTGTGCGCGTTTTATCAAGTGTGAAATGCTTTTCAATAATTCTTGCACCTACACTTAACGAAGCAATTGCGGCTTCGATACCAAGTGTATGGTCTGAATAACCAACGGTAAGATTAAATTCTTTTTGTAAAGTTTGAATCACTTTTAAGTTTGCATCGGTCAGTGGGGCGGGGTACAAACTGACACAGTGAAGCAATGCCAAATGGTCAGCAAGCAAGCCTCCCTTAAGAGTAGAAGCGATAACATCCACTGATGTTTTTATCTCTTTCAATGTACTCATGCCTGTTGAAAGAATCATCGGTTTATTAAGAGATGCGGCTTTGATAAGTAATGAATGAAAATCCAAATCACCTGATGCGATTTTAATTCCATCAAGCAATGGATTAATTTCTTCAAGTGAATCTACATCAAAAGCAGATGCCATAAATAAGGCGCCTTTTGCATGAGCAATCTTTGCCATTTCTTCAAAGGTTTGCATAGGCAAACAAAAGCGCGTGAGTTGTTCGATGCGTTGGGTTTGGCTGATGTTTACCAAACGCTCTGGATTAATCAGTTGCACCTTGACAACATCAGCACCAGATTCAACAGCGGCATGTGCCATTTCAATTGCAAGTTTAGAATCGCCTTCATGATTGTTGCCAATCTCAGCAATCAGTATTCTTTCAAGAGTCAAATCACGATTTTTGATTTTCATTTAAATTAATTTGCCTTCATTCACATGTGCATGTAAAACATAACTTGAATGTGAAATTTCATATCCACAAGTTTGATAAAGTCGCATAGATGGGATATTTGCAATTTGTGTTCCAACAAGCAGACTATTGTATTTTTTCATGGCATCTTTAATATGAAATTGAACGAGCCTTTTGCCAATACCTTGTCCTTGCATATTTTTATCAACACCAATTAAGTCAATTACACCAATTTTTTCATTTGTAACAAGTTCTGCTAAAAAACCTGCTGGCTTGCCATTTATTTCAGCCACAAGAAGTCTTTCACCTCTTTGTTTGCGGACATAGTTCGCAATCCATTCTCGCTTAATTTTGTCTGCCAGTTCTTTTGAAACAAACGGGTCAAGATGAAAACGAGAATAGACAAAGGAACTTTCAGCAATTTTCAATACATCTATTTCATCTTCTGGCTTTACATCGCGGACAATAATTTTTTCATTTGATGTAATCACTTCTGGCTGACGTTCAAAGGTGACATTTACATCTATCACACGAAAACCTGCATTTGTTAAATTACCAACTTGCGAAACAGCAGTAACTGGCACTTTGGCATAATAAAATGCACGTTTTGGAAGTTCTTTTGGAAAGATATTTTTTGCGTCTAGTGTTTCATTGTTTTCAAGATTGATTTTGAAAACATCATATCCAAAGACTTCGCTCAACCATGTGTCACTTACAAACTTCATCCACTGACCTTAATATCCATCCAAAACTTGCCGCTGGGGTCAAGTTCTTTGTACCATTTGATGTATTTTGGAAAACCAATATCAATTGGATTTGTAGGTTTGTAACCGATTAAGTCATCCAGCTTTTTCACGCTTAATGTGCCACGAAAAGGCATAAGATTATCACGTTGGACAAATTCGACAGGTGCTTCGGGGAAATGTTCTTTGATAATGCCGACTAAATCATTAATAGAACGGGATTTACCATAAGTCATGTTAAAGATTTGATTGCGTGAATTAGGATGTTGAATCACTCTTTCAATACCATTGGTTAAGTCTTCAATGTAAGTGAAATCTAGTTTTTCGCTACCGTCGCCATCAATCTTCAAAACTCCACCTTTCATAGCACTTTCGATGAAAATTTGCCCCACACGACGGCTAACGCAACGAGGTCCATACAAAGCAGAAGGACGAATGATGGTATAGGGCAAATCAAACACTTGCTGATAGGCAATCACCATTTTTTCACCAGCTACTTTTAATGCGCCGTAAATACCAAT
>JAEURF010000320.1 GCA_016789205.1 Anaerolineales bacterium | reverse complement strand
TTGCCCATTTTGTATGGCAATGATGACCAGTGCTTCAAATTCTGATGGCGGAAATATTCAAGTCAAAGATGTGGCGGAAATTGTGGCTGAGAGGTTAAAGACTTAAGCAAAGCTTATGAAAACGATTGAGGTTCGCAAAGACTATGTCTATGCATATTACGATGGCACGAATGATGTAGATACCTTAATCGCGCTGATGGAAGAAGTTGCCGAACTATCTAAAAAAGAGAATGTTAAAAAACTGTTGGCTGATTTAAGAAATATGAGCGGCGAGCCAACGATTCTCAGCCGTTTTCGAGTCGGGATTGCAGGCGTCAGAATTCTTAGAGGAATGACGAAAGTTGCTATTGTTTATAAAAAAGTGGACTCAAATCGCTTTGCTGAAACGGTGGCAGTCAATCGCGGATTGCCCTCTATGATTACACATGATTTCGAGCAAGCCAAGCAATGGCTTGAGGCTGAGTAAATTTAATATGTTCACGTTTGTCAACAAAGGAAATTATTTACTCGTAGAAGTAAGTGGCATATATTCGCAAAAGTTTTTTATAGAGCTTGTTCGTGAAATTGCCAAACATGGCAAAAATGAAAATTTTGATAAAGTGTTAGTGGATATTCGAAATGTAGAAGGCAACCCCAGCATATTTGACCGTTATCAAATTGGTTTAGAAATTTCAAGAACCTGGGGTAAGAACATTCAGGTGGCGGCTGTTGCTAGAGAAGATGTAATCAGCCTAATGATTGAGAATGTGGCGGTTAATCGTGGCGCAAATTTTCAAGTGTTTACAAAAGTAGAATCGGCACTTGAGTGGTTAAATCTCTTAGATAAAAAATAAACTAATTTAAGTCATTTAATCAATGCAATACAAAAAACAAAAACTATTATCCTCCAGACGGGTATTAAGTATAATAACCATTAACAATGTTGACAACGCTTCTATTCATCGGGTTTGGGCTTTCATTATTGCTTGCGTTTCTATTTTTTCGCGCTGGCACAAATTCGTTACAAAAAGAACGCGCTGTTGTAAATTATCAAATCCGCAGGGGCTATCGCGGGAAAACAATCAATTCCTTTTTATTTAGCTTTATCAGTTTGGTGACTTCGGGGGCTTTATTTTATTTTGGATACAACAACCTATCTGCAACACCTGCATCACCAAACGTTCCGTTAGCAACACCCACTTTAATTCCAACCGTAGAAATCAAGACCAATACACCAGTTAGTTTATCAACACCAACTTTGCCGTCAAGCGAAACACCTACGCCTCCAATTACACTCACGCCGTCTCTCACACCAACGCCAGTCACAGTGATAGTTGACATATATTTCACCAACAAAACAAATCTTGAAAATAATCAAGCGCCATTCAGTCAACCTGTTAAACGCGAGGTGATATCCTCAGACCCAATCAAAGCCGCACTGGAAATCTACTTTACAGGTCCCACCGCACAGGAAAAAAGTCGTGGGCTTGAAGCGACATGGAATGGATTTCTAGGATTCAAAAGCTATGAAATTTCATCGGATGGAATTCTGCGCCTCTATCTAATTGGATACTGCTCGGCGTTGGACACAGGTTACAACCTCTCTGAACCGCTTAACAAAACCTTACGCCAATTTGACAGTGTAAAGTATGTAAAAATTTATGATGAATATGGACGCACACAAAATCCAAACGGTGCAAGTGATTCGATACCTTCTTGTTTAATTCCCACGCCAACATCTACGCCAACGTATACACTCACATCCAGTGTTACACCTTCTCGCACGCCTCTTAACACTGCCACACTGACAAACACCCCAACGCCAACTCACACATTGCGTTCATCATTGACGCCTTCCAAAACGCCGACAAAAACAAATACGCCCTCGAAAACAGCGACTCTTACACCCACTTTTACTGCCACATCTTCCAATACGCCAACTGTTACGGCTACGCCTTCGCGAACTTTTACACCATCGAATACACCTACAACAACGAATACTTACACACCTACACCTACACCAACCCTCACCCCAACTGCTACAGTTACACCTTCACGAAC
>JAEURF010000031.1 GCA_016789205.1 Anaerolineales bacterium | reverse complement strand
TAAAACCAATCTGGGTAGCGTGGAAAGCCAAGCAGTTGAAATGGGATTGTCCATTTATTGGCGAGACCATAATTAATGGTCTCCACTGCGGCGGCAATTGAGATGACCGGAATTACCAACATCATCAAACAGCCAATACCGCGCCAAGCGACATGTACATCCTTACTTTTTTCTTTAACTGCTTTTCTGGATAAACTTTGATACTTGCCCATAATAAACCTCAAGCTTTCATTTTACTGGCAGATTCAATTGCGCTGACAATTTTATAGTAACCCGTGCAACGACACAGATTACCGGTAATGGCTTGTTGAATTTCGTCTTTGGTTGGGTTTGGTTTTTCTTCTAACAATTTTGCACCAGACATAATAAAGCCGGGGATGCAATATCCGCATTGGACGGCGCCATGTTCAATAAATTTTTCTTGCACAGGATGTAATTCTTCGTGGTCTGCCAAACCTTCCACTGTAATAATCTCTGCTTGATGCGCGCGTGGTGCAGGCACAAGGCAAGACATCACGGCTTGGCCATCTAAGAAGACAGTGCAAGCACCACATTCGCCTTCAGCACAACCTTCTTTTGTACCGGTCAACATGCCTTCTTCGCGAAGAAAGCGAAGGAGTGTTTTTTCGTAACCACTATTGAAAGAATATTTTTTATTGTTTATAGTAGTTTCAATAGAAGATTCTGGGAACTTGCTCACGGTATCCAATTCGCCGTCCACGGTCTGATTACTTAACAAAATCGGCTTTTTCGGCATCCCAGATTCTTCTTCGCCATTGCGAATCATGGTCAGCCCGCGTTTGGTCACTACTTTCACCATTTCACGGCGATAGGTTGCAGAACCGCGCACATCATCAATTGGCGTTGCTGACTCAACGGCAAGTTCGGCGGCTTGTAAAATATTTTTATCAGTTAACTTTTTGCCAACTAAAAATTGTTCCGCCTTTTCCGCATGAGCAATGATGGGTGTCACTGCTCCAAGTGTGATAGATGCTGATTTGACTGTATCAGCTTTCAAGTCAAGTATGAGCGCAACATCTACTAAAGAAATTGCTTGCGCGCGCCGTAATGCTAATTTGATGAATGCGCCGCGTTGGGATTTTGTCATAGCAGGGAAAGAAATATCCACCAGCATTTCATCTGCTTGCATGACAGTTTTACGAACACCTGCATAAAATTCTTTGAGCGGAATAGTTCGTTCACCATTTTTTGAAAGTAATGTCACACTTGCTCCCAATGCCATTAACGGAGTAATGGTGTCATTCGCGGGTGAAGCCGTGATTAAATTTCCAGCAATTGTTCCGCGATTCCGAATCTGTGGCGCGCCAACTTCCCACGCCGCACGTGACAAAGGATATGCACGCATGCGAATTAATGGATTAGATGCGCAATCGTTATGCGTCACTAATGCGCCGAGATGGATGGCATTATCTTCATCTAAATAAATTTTATGGAGTTTAGAAATACGGGTCACATCAATTAAAGTATCTACCCCTTTGCGTGCGCCACGTTCGAGTTCAAGAATCAAATCAGTACCGCCAGCGATGACGCGTGCGCGTTCTCGCTTTTCGGCTAAGATGTGTATCACCTCATCGGTTGAGGTTGCGTTAATATATTCATGCCACATATTTTTGGACGATTGACCATAGACCGTTGACCGTAAACATCGTCCATTGTCCACGGTCAACGGTCAGATTTGTAATTAACTTCCTGTGACAACTTCAGAACGGCGTTCAAATGTTTCTACAGCCAAACGCGCTAACGTGGTCACGTGACGAATCGCAGCGGGCAAGGCTTCTTCATCTGCGAGGCTAGCTTCTAAATTATCCAACCCGCTTTTAATTTGGTCACCTAAATCAAAGAACGCGGCATCGAATTGATAAATCGCCTCAAGTTCTTTTTCATTGATTTTGACCGCATCAAACAAGCCGGAATATCCGCGTGCCGCCATGCTGATTTTGTCAATGAATGTGCGCAACGCCAGCGATGCTTTTTCCATGTCATCAACATATTTAATCATACCGTTGTTGACAAGTTCCACCTGCAAATTCGATGCACGATTCCATTGTTCTTCAAAGCGACGCGCCACTGTTTCACGCAAGAGCGCATCTGCATCACGGCGATTTTGCCGTTCAACATAACCGCTGAAACCGGGAATATATGAAACCAGTTTCTTAAACGGGTCAACCTGACTACTTACCTTTTCAAAAAAATCGCTCATGTGAGCCTCCTGCCAAAGATATACGCTAAATGGTTCAAATTGTTTCTTGCTTGTAATTATATCGTTTAATTCCAGTTACAGAGTATCACAAATTTAGTAAGCTAAAACTTTAATTTTCATTTCTGTATCTCAAAAAAAATTCCTTATTTATGCTATAAGCGATATAATCAAGTAATCATTTTACACTCAGGAGATTGGCATGACGAATCACGTGAACGAATTACTTGCACTTGTTGAAAACAGTTTATCAGTAGATGGTACTACTGTAAAAGTTTTAGACGCAAATACATTTAGAAAAAATGTCGGCAAACTAGTTGAACATTCAGCACTCGCCTCTGACTTAACGGCGGGCTGGGCACGCTACCTCATCCGCTCTGCCGCCTTAGAATTGGGTGTCATCCCCGCATCCATTCACGACCTTTACCTCGCACGCGGGCGAGGTGACGCACCGATGACTTTTACCACACCAGCATTTAACTTACGGGCTTTGTCACATCATGCCGCACGAGCCATGTTCCGCTCTGCAAATAAAATTAATGGTGGCGCATTTATTTTTGAAATTGCTCGCTCTGAAATTGGATACACCGCCCAACGCCCGGCTGAATATGCGGCCAATATCCTCGCTGCCGCCATTGCCGAAGGGTTTGTTGGTCCTGTGTTCATTCAAGGTGACCATTTCCAAGTCTCTGCGAAAAAATATCAAGCCGATGCACAAGGTGAATTGAAAGCCGTCAAAGACTTAACAATCGAAGCAATTGCCGCAGGTTTTTATAATATTGATGTAGATACTTCTACATTAGTAGACATCAATAAACCGACTATTCCTGAACAACAAGTTTTGAATTATCAACTTTCTGCACAACTTTCAGCATTTATCCGCGAGAATGAACCCAAAGGTGTGACTATTTCGATTGGCGGTGAGATTGGTGAAGTAGGTGGACATAATTCCAACGAACAAGAACTCCGTGCTTATATGGATGGTTACATGGCTGAATTAAAAAAACTTGCGCCGGGTAAACCAGGTTTGAGCAAAATTAGTATTCAAACCGGCACATCACACGGCGGCACAGTGCTACCAGATGGTTCTCTTGCAGAAGTGACGATTGCATTTGATGTATTGCGTGACCTAAGCCGTGTGGCTCGCAGTGATTATGGCATGGGCGGAACTGTTCAACATGGTGCTTCTACTTTGCCAGAAGAAAACTTTAATCAATTTGTGCAACATGAAGCCATTGAAGTACATCTTGCTACAAACTTTACGACCATGTTTTTTGACAATGTCCCTGCTGAATTCAAAAAGGAAATGTATGCATGGTTAGACGTCAACTCTGCTAGCGAGAGAAAACCCGGCATGACCGATGAACAGTTTTATTACAAAGTCCGCAAGAATGCTGTGGGACCATTCAAAGCGCAGGCGTATGCATTACCCGAAGAAGCCAAAGATAAACTAGGCAAAGCTTGGGAAGCACAATTTGATAAATTATTTAATCTACTCGGCGTAAAAGATACAAAAAAATATGTTGACCAATTTGTCAAACCTGCCAAAATTCAACCCGTGCTTGCGGATTATGTCAAAGGGGATGTAGCGGCAGAAGATGTGAGTGATTTGGCGGATTAATACAATGATAGTTAATAATTGACAATTGATAATGCCGATTTCTGAACAAGGAATTACAAAAGATAGATATATGCTCATCCCTCGTACGGCGATATTTGTCCGTAAAGGGGATGAGTATTTATTAGTCAAAGGTGCGCTGACCAAAAGATTATGGGCTGGGAAATATAACTGTCTTGGTGGGCATGTGGAACGTGGCGAAGATGTGATTTCATCCGCGAGGCGTGAGTTAAAAGAAGAAGCCGGTATCACAGCAGATTTGTGGTTATGTGGCACTGTGATTGTAGATGCTGGTGATATTGGTGTTTGTTTATTTGTAATTTGTGGAGAAAATGCTCAGGGCGAAATAACAGAGTCAAACGAAGGCAAAGCAGAATGGGTCAAGAAAGAAGCGGTTCTTCATCTGCCAGTAGTGGAAGATTTGCCAATCTTGATAGAAAGAATCCATAGCATGAATCAAAACGACCCGCCGTTTTCGGCAAGGTCGTTTTATGAAGATGAAAAATTGAAAGTCGTTTTTGGTTAGGGGATGTTATATGATTGTAATTCAGTGGTGACAGTAAACGGCGCGCCTCCAAAATCTGAGTTGCTAATTGATTTGATGTAACCAACGCCGGGCGCATACCATGTGATGGTTGAGCCTGTAATTGTCATTGGGACTTGAATGCCTTGAAATTCTCCAACAATATCAATTGTGGAGTTGGCTTGAATTTTGATTGCATCGAATGTACCGGCGGGGACAGTGATGGTTTCATTGCCCATCTCTTGCATGTTAACTGTGAATGTTCCATTCGATGTAGTTTGTTGACCATCTGGCATTGTTGTAGTGCCTTCAAGCGTGAGGCTATAAAGCCATTGCATTCCGGAAACGATTTCTTTCGGCAAACTAATGCCGGTCACTTGAAGTGTGTCAAATGACATGCTTGCATTTTGTGTGGTGATGGCGGCTGTGGGTCCGCCGCCATATTCAAGTGCTTTTAATCCGCCAGTTTCACATGCCCATGCTTGGGTGCGCGTGAGACCTTCAAATTGAGTTGTGAGCGTAAAACCATCTGTACGGACTTCGGTGATGGTGTCTGTATAGGTAAAGTCACCACTTGGGGCGCCGGTGTTGAAATATGTCCATGTGGCATTTTGTTTGACGGGATAAAGTGGGTTGTCGCATAAGCCTGGGATGATAACTGTTTCGGCTGGCTGATTTGGCGCAGGCGATTCAGGGCTTGTTGGGGCAGTAAGATTACATGCAAGTGTGGCAATCAGGCTTATAGTCAGCGCGAGGCGGGTTTTCATCTGTTTTTTATTTATCATCATGCTTCACTTCCATTTCAATAACGAAATTATGAATGTACTGCCTTTGCCGGGCTGGCTTTCGACTTCAATCGTGCCGCGATGTTGTTGAATCACTTGGCGAGTAATTGAAAGCCCAATGCCTAGTCCGCTATAAAGTTCTTCTGCGTCGTTATATTTTTCGGTGTGGAAGAAACGGTCAAAAATATGCGGACGAATTTCAGGCGCAATGCCAATGCCATGGTCTTCTACGCTGATTTTGACATGGTTGCCTTCTTCGGAAAAACGAATTTCAACAGAGCCGTTTGGCGGACTAAATTTTATGGCGTTATCAACCAATGCAGTGACAACGCGTTCAAGCGAGTGTTCATCACCTTGCACTGGTGAAACACTGGTATTGCCTTTTGTTTTTAATGAAACATGACGTGCTTTTGCTTTGCTTTCATATTTTTTGATTACATTTTCAACCACATTTGCCATATGAATGGGCTGAAAATCTGGCAAGACCAAATCCATTTCTTGTAAGAAAAGAATATCATTTGTCAGGTTTACAATTTGGTCTACATTACGGCTGACAGTTTCAATTGTGGTTTGGAGTTGCTCTCCGGATAACATGCCTTTTTTCAACGCGTGTAAGTAGCCACTCGCTACCATTAATGGCGTGCGCAATTCATGGGCAATGTTGGTTAAAAATTCTCTTCGTGCTAAATCTTGTTCAGCAAGTTTTTGATATGCGTCCGCAAGTTCGGAGGCGCGTAATCTTAAATCTTCAATAGCCAACGCATCATTTTGACGTAAGCGATTGCTGATTTCTCCAACCATTGCCATTGCCACACTTGGACTTCGCTTCAAGACTCGGTCGAAGCCTGATTTGTCCAACTCAAGCACGACAGCACTGGTCAACGACTTAACTGTTGCGGCACGTGGTGCGTTATGAATCAATGCCATTTCGCCGAAAAAATCTCCAGCCGATAAGGTTTTTAATAATCTTTTTTCTACGTTGTTAATCAGTTTGGTGACTTCAAAATCCCCTTCAAGAATCATATAAAAGGTATGCTCAACCGCATCTTCCTTGCAGAGAACGGCATCGGCAGGGTAGCTTTTGATTTGGCTGTTGATAATAATTTCCTGCACTTCATCCGGACGAATGCCGGGAAAAGCGCGGGGAATAATGCGTGCAGGCGTGCGAATGGTTGTCATTTGCGAGATTGTATCATGTGTGCTTAAAAAGATTTTCACCCATTTGGGCTAGTGAAAAGTTATTTTATTTTTTCAATTTGAGATTGAATTTGCTCAGGAGTTACACCTAATTCTTCTGCTCGTTCGCGCACTGTTTGAGTGGCTTCTTCAAACCATTTTTCAATGCCTTTTGGTTTTGCAGGTTTTTCCATTTTCAAGTAACGAATAAACCCCAATACATCAAATAGTCGCATATCTTCGAGGGTTTCAATTTCTTGCATAATCATTTTTTCTAGGCTATTCATGGTGAACTCCTTTCTTCATTATACTGGTAGAAGAATAAAATCTCGTTGCAAAAAAGTGACAAGGCAAATAAAAAGACATCGCTCAAATTGAGCGATGTCTTTTTATAGTCTTTTATAAACTAAGCGTACATGCCCCAGTCTAATGCAGAGGGGTCTTCCATCATAGAGAAATCCCACATCTCCATGCCCATTTCAATTGTTACGGGCATGTCTAAGGCTTCAACCGCTTTGGCTTTGGTCATCTCAATCATTGCAGGACCATACGGACAAAACGGCGTGGTCAGAATCATTTTGATTCGGGCGGCTCCGTTTTCGATTTCGACATCGCGAATCAAGCCTAACTGGATAATGGTCATGCCGATTTCAGGGTCAATGACTTCGCCAAGCCTATCGCGTGTTACTTTTACAATATCGGGGTGCGTGGAATGGATGGTCCACTGGATTTCTTTAATTTCAGATTCTTCGCTCATAGTTCCTCTTTTATTTTGTTTTGGCGGCGGATTCGACCACATACGTACAATGTGCGGCGCCGTTTAAAATACATTGCACTTTATTGACAGGAAGTGCCAGCATTTTTGAAATCAGGGTTTGGTCTACTGTGCAGACTTCCGGATGTGCAATTCCAATTTGATAGTAGGGGCAGGAGATTTCGTGAATTTGGTATGAATCGTCTTTCTTTTCCCATTCGACAGTGAAACCTTCTTGCGCCAACAAATCTTTGACGAAGTCAAGGCGGGCTTCCATACTTAGCCCTTTCACGTCGTTGGCATATTCACTGACCAAGTCTTCTGCAATTTGCCCGAAGAGTTGGCTAACTGCCGGCGCGGGCAGAGTCTCTTTCATCTGCGCAATGAGGCGGTTTGTCAATCTTAAATAGCGTGTTGGGAAGCGTTCCATGCCTTCACTTGTTAAGATGTAAACCAAGCGCGGTCTTCCAACGCCGTGACGTTCTTCTTGTGCTTCAACAAGCCCTTCCATTTGTAAGTTGGTGAGGTGATGACGTACAGATATTGGGTTGATGCCAACTGCCTCAGCCATGTCATTAATTGTTGATTTGGGCTTTCGCAGTAGGGTTTGTAAGATTTTATCTCGCGTTGACTTCATGCAAATCAGTATACTTGCGCGAGGAAAACCTGTCAATATTATAGATAATTATCATAAAAATTGATTTTGTTTCGGATGAGAAGAATTTATAGATAAAAAAAGACTCTTGTCGTACAAGAGTCTTTTTCAGCTGGGGACAATGGATTCGAACCACTACTAATTGCTCCAGAGGCAACTGTCCTGCCATTAGACGAGTCCCCAAAAACCAGCGCAGTATTTTAGCACGTCCAACACGGCGAGGCAAGGAAAACTATTTTTCGCGAGTAGCGCGACGGGTGCTTTCTTCCATATCCAAAAGAATCAGAAGAGCATTTTCAATAAACTTCAAGCCAAAGAAGTAAATAATGCCTGGCGCAAATTGTTGTGGATAAGGCGTAAAGTAGCCAATTAAATCAAATACAGATATACCTTTTTGGAAAAATACGCCGCTGGAATATTGAAACAAGAATTGAAGGAAAGAATTAAGTGCGAAAAAACTTAATACAACAAGTAAAACCCAAGCCAATATCCCAGACCAGCGGGAAAGTTTTAGAACAGTATCTTTGTTGAAGTAAGTGGCGTAGAAATTATCTCTTTTTTCTTGCATTTTGGATTCTCCTTTATGGACTCAGCCAACTTGTTGGCGTATTACGGGAGCAAGCTCCCTGACTCCATATACCATATTATAATCGGTGTGATAGAAATGCCTGAAGCGTGGAGAATGCTCCACGAAGCAGAAACAAATATCCCCTTAGTATGAGGCGGATTTTTTATCTAATTTTTTTGAGGTATATAAATCGAATGAGTGACGAAGAGAATATCCTAAAGGACGAGAAACCGACAGATTTTATCCGTGAAGCCGTTGCTGAGGATTTGAAAAACGGACGCTTCAATTACGTGCGCACGCGTTTGCCTCCTGAGCCAAACGGATATTTACATATTGGGCATGTGAAGGCGTTTATGATTGATTATCTGGTTGCCAAAGAAAATGGCGGCGAGTTGATTTTGCGTTTTGATGATACCAACCCCACCAAAGAAGAAACTGAATTTGTGGAAGCAATTGAAGAAGATGCACGCTGGCTTGGGATTGAATGGGCTAAGGTGACATTCGCTTCTGATTATTTTGATTTGTTATATGAATGGGCGCAAAAATTGGTGCTGGCGGGCAAGGCGTATGTGGATGACCAAACACCGGAAGAAGTGAGTAAGAATCGTGGCACATTGACGGAACCCGGAAAAAATTCTCCGTTTCGTGATAGAGATGTTGAAGAAAATTTAGATTTGCTGGAACGCATGAAAAATGGTGAGTTCCCGAATGGCTCGCGGATTTTACGCGCTAAGATTGATATGGCGCATCCGAATATTAATATGCGTGACCCAGCTATGTATCGCATTTTGCATGAGCACCATCACCGCACTGGAGATAAGTGGAAAATTTATCCGTTATATGATTGGTCGCATGGGCAAAATGACTCAATGGAAGGTATTACCCATTCATTATGTTCATTGGAATATGAAAATCATCGTCCATTGTATGAATGGTTTTTAGAGCAATTGGATGTTTTTAAGCCACGTCAAATTGAGTTTGCACGTTTGAATATGAATTACACCGTAATGAGCAAGCGCAAACTTCGTAGGCTCGTGGAAGAAAATCACGTCAATGGTTGGGATGACCCACGTATGCCAACTTTGCGCGCGATGCGTCGGCGAGGTTATACACCCGAAGCAATTTTGGAATTTATTCGCAAAGTAGGCGTTGCAAAAAATTATAGTGTCAGTGATGTTTCGTTATTGGAAGCATGTGTACGTGATGATTTGAATAAACATTCGTTGCGCCGCATGGCTGTAATTCGTCTGCTTAAAGTTGTGATTGATAATTATCCTGATGATTTGGTCGAAGAAATGGATGCGGTTAATAATCCAGAAGATGAAAATGCTGGCACGCGCAAAGTTCCATTTTCAAAAGTGATTTACATTGAACAAGATGATTTTCGTGAAACACCGCCACCGAAATATTATCGTCTGTTCCCCGGCAATGAAGTCCGTTTGCGATATGCTTACTTTATCAAATGCACGCATGTCGTCAAAAATGAAGGCGGAGAAATTGTTGAGGTTCACGCCACCTATGACCCTGAGTCTAGAGGCGGAAGTTCACCCGATGGGCGTAAAGTCAAATCTACAATTCATTGGGTTTCTGCGAAACATGCCAAAGAAGCGGAAATCCGCATGTATGATAGGTTGTTTACCAAAGAAGACCCTGAAGAAGGCGAGGAAGGATTCTTGAATTGTTTGAATCCAAATTCGCTAGAAGTATTGAATGGATTTGTAGAGCCGTCTCTTGCTTCGGCGGAAGTTGGTTCACGTTTTCAATTTGAGCGCCTCGGTTATTTTTGTGTTGACAAAGATTCTACAAAAGAGAAGCCTGTTTTTAATTTGACTGTCAACTTAAAAGATACTTGGGCAAAAGTTGAGAAGAGGTAAAACGAATGAATATTTCAAAGTCTTTCCAAATCATTATTTATCTAATCTTCATCATCCTGCTGGTGGCATGTGCGCCAAGCACTGATGCGGTACCGACGGTAGATGTTGTTAGCACAATGGCAGTTGAACTTGCGGTTTTGATGCAAACACAAACGGCATTGGCGATTCCGCCTACTCCTGTAATCCCGACTGCTTCGGCTACTTTAAGCATCACAGAAACGCCGACGACCAGCCCACCTACTGAGGAAGTAAAGCGTAACCCACCTTATGTGGTTACTTTTACGGCATGTCATTCGGGACCCGGTGAACCTTATAAGTTTATTAGCAATATTGACCCAAGCATTAGAAAATCTGGCAAACAAGTGGTTGAGATTTTAGGTGTTGGAAGCGAACCCGGTTGGGTTGTTATTCGGAATCCATACTTTAATAATCCCTGTTGGGTTAAGCAAGAATTTATGGAGATTGGTCCTCACATCATTTTGTCTGACTATCCAGTGATGACGCCGGGACCTTAGATAGCTTCTAAAAACTTTCAACAACTAGTAATGACTGAACAACAAATCAACAATCCATTGCATGGAATCACGCTTGAAATGATTCTGACCCGCCTCGTTGAAAAATATGGCTGGGAAGAATTAGGAAAACGAATCACAATTCAATGCTTCACAAATGACCCAAGCATCAAATCTAGTTTGAGGTTTTTGAGAAGGACTCCGTGGGCGAGGAAAAAGGTGGAAGAGTTATATTTGAAATCTAATTTTCCCACTTGACAACTCTTCCCCCTCTCATGTAAACTGCTAGCGTAATTAAATTCCAAAAGAAAGGAGACGCACTTCAAATGAATTTAGAAAACCGACAAGACCGCAAACTCAACATAATTGTATTGTCTCGAAGTGCGCCTACTGACCGTTCTTAGGTCTATCCTTGTGTTCTCACAAGCCACGGTGCATTTCGCATCGTGGCTTTTTTGTTGCTTCGTGCAGACCATGGACGATAGACCGTAGACCGTTCTTCATCGTCCACCGTCCTCGGTCCACCGTCAACCTACCAACCTTCAAACTGTAACTTGGAACCTTCAACATGAACTTATCATTCAAATCCTACTACAACCTGCTCGCTGAGCACATCCGCCCGCAACGAGGACGATTCTTCC
>JAEURF010000319.1 GCA_016789205.1 Anaerolineales bacterium | reverse complement strand
GTGCCAGCAGGTTGAGTTGTGGTCAAAATGCCGCTAGCGCGCGTAATTTCAACGCCACCACTATTAAGTAAAACAATCACAGGCACTAAGCCAGTAGATGTGGTGTTGAGTGTGACAGTAAATTCTGTTTGTTCGGTTAATGGAAGCGTCCAACGTTCATAACGATATGGGTCAATGCTCCCGTTTACACTTGTGTCCCAATTTAACAATCCACGTGAGACGATTTGTAAATTTGGAATATTTAAGAGTGGTTGTAATCTGCCAACGGTTTGCCCATTTTTTGTGAAGGTGGTGGTGTTGCTGACTGCATTGAAGTTAATCACCCAGCCTGCAAAAGTAAATTCTTGCATTTTGGGGCGGGCAACAAAATGCAAATGCGGACCGGGATGCTCATTACCAGCGCAAACTTGTCCTGTTGCATTATTGTCAATAATTCCCAAACGTTGATTTCTGCTAACGTTTTGACCTAAATTCACTTGAATGTTTCCGAGATGCCAGTATTCGGTAATCCAGCCGTTACTGTGTTCTAGTTTGAGGTGACAAAAAGAAATTTCGATTACACGCCCAGCCGCCGCCGCGGTGACCCAATCATTAGAGGTATCTTCGCCCACTTTCATATTAACACGTGGGGCAAAATCTATTGCACCGCCTACTTTGTAATTATGCGGGCTAGAAGCAAGGCGTTTGGTGCCGTTATCAAAGCCATCAAAGGAGACCCATGCTTTGCCTTGTTCCCAGGGCAATTGGAACATATCCGCCGGTGGTGGCGCAACAAATGCTTTCACCTCTAATGGGGCAATGGAAAAAAATATTGCCAAAAGCAAAGCGATGTGTATGAAGCGATTAGTTTTCATGGCGGTGTTCCTCATATTACAAATGGTGCAGGTCTTTCTTTTAATTTTTATCGTTTGACTTTAAGATGCGAATCAGAATAAAT
Organism: Anaerolineales bacterium; assembly: GCA_016789205.1. GTDB lineage: Bacteria > Chloroflexota > Anaerolineae > Anaerolineales > Villigracilaceae > Villigracilis. The sequence goes on along the minus strand of JAEURF010000319.1, from coordinate 1,104 downwards.
ATGCCGATGACCAAAAGCACAACAATAATTGCCAAAACAACAATTGTGCCGGTGGGGAGTTGTGACGGGGTATCTGATTCGACTTCGAGAGAGAGCGGAGAGCCAATTAAAGGTCGGTTAGATGGTGAACCTTTTTCACTGGAAATGGTGAGTGGAATTGCTTTTTGTGTTTCCGGAATGCTAATGCCCGGCAAAGGTGCGGCAATGCCAGATTCATTTTTGATAGCAAGCGCGGCGCTCTCAAGGGTGAGATTGGTTTCACATGCGCTAAGTGCATTGAAGCGCACTTCGGCTAAAACGCCGTTAGCTGTTAATGGTGTCGTGCTTGCGAAAGATGCATCTACTAATCCGCCGAGTTGTGGCAATAGCAAGCCATTCATGCCTGAGATTGGGCTGGCGGCATTGACTGGCTCCAAACAAGCCGGGTCATAACGGATTTGGAAAGTAAAGCCTTGAATCGGTGTAGCAGAATTTGCATACACCGTGACAATGACAGTTTCGCCAGTCTTAAAACTTGAAGTGTCGGCTGTTATCCAAATCGCCTCAGGCGTTTGGGCACCAACGGGTATCACAAAAATAAAACCGAGAATAATTGCAAAAAGTATGGAAGTAAATTTTTTCATCATTGAAAACTCCATAGTAGAGGTTGTAGAGACACAGTGATTTTCAAATCACTGTGTCTCTACGGTTTATTTAACCTGAGGGAAGCACGGGCCAGTTCAATGCACCGTTGGCGCGATAGTTCGCGGCTAGAATCTCAAGGTCGAGGACGTTGATAATGCCGTCGTTGTTCAAATCAGCTACGGGCACGTTTGAACCGTTGTAGTTCATCCCGATGGTAAGGGCATCAAATTGGTCAATCACACCATTGCCATCAATATCACCGGAGATGAGGCTAATGGTTTGCATAGTAGTCGTTAAGCCGGGGAATAGAACAGGGTCACCTTCTGCTGGAAGAAAACTAGGTGCAGTTGCGCGTACAAGATATGTACCCGCTGGAGCGGTGAAACTGAAATTACCATTTTCATCTGTAGTAGTAGTGGTTGTGCCAAATGCATCTATCAATTCAACTGTGACAGGTTCATTTGCAAGCACAGTGCCTTC
>JAEURF010000318.1 GCA_016789205.1 Anaerolineales bacterium | reverse complement strand
TATGCTAAAGAAGTTGAAAAAAGATTAAGAGAATTAAATGGCGTGAAAGATGTTTTGGTGGCTGGGGTTGGTGGTGGGGCGAGAACTCTTTAACCAAGAGGGTTTAAGGATGTAATGTAGGTCACGCTACAAGCGTGACTTACAGCTCTTTTAAAAACTTTTCTTTATTCGCAGACCTCGCTGTTTTTCCGCTGGATGTTTTCAATATCCAAGTTTCATCTACCACTTTCACGTGACGTACTGCCACTGCTGAATTTTTAGTGACGTGTTTGCGAATCGCATCTGCAATTAATTCTTTATCTGATTCCTGTGATTCGGACTCAGCAATAATGACGACTTCTTCTGTACCTGATTCTTCATCATACATCCCAAAAGCGACGACTCTTCCTTTGCGGATGCCTGTTACTTCACCTGCCAGCGATTCCAAATCTTGAGGATAAACATTCTTCCCACCAACGATAATCAAATCTTTTTTACGACCAGACACAAATAATTCACCATCAGCTATATATCCATAATCGCCTGTCAGATACCAACCATTCTTAATCGCGGATTCAGTTGCATCAGGACGATTAAAGTATTCAGTCAACATACAATCACTTTGGACAGCAATTTCACCAACGACTCTTTCGTCAACATCATTGAATGATTCATCTACCACGCGGATTTTTACATTTGACAAAGGATGCCCAGAGGAAGTCATCTTCATCGTCGCTTGACCAACTATAGGCGCGGATGAGAGGCGTTGAGTCATAAATGTCTCGCGGTCAATTTCATCTATCACGGGAGTTTTATCAAGCGGAGATTGTGTCACAGCAAAAACATTTTCTGCCATGGCATAACAAGTTTGAAGTGCAGAATAATTTAATCCATAACTTGAAAATTTTTCAAAAAATAAATTATGACTTTCAATATGCACAGGTTCAGAACAATTGATGATTGCCCGCCAAGTTGAAAGATTTACATTTTCAAGATTGCGTTCACGAATTTTTTGTGCACAAAAATTGAAAGCAAAATTTGGAAGCCACGAAAGCGTGCCTTGATATTGCGAGACCGATTGCAAAAGTTTATACGGCGCGCGCACCCAATCAAACGGTGACATCAACACAAGTGGAATTTGCATAAGTACAGGCAAAAGAAAACATGCGATGAAACCCATGTCGTGATACAACGGCAACCACGAAACGATGACATCTTTTTTAGAATCAAGATTAATTGTTTTGCTATATGAATTGAGTTGATTCAAAATTGCGCGATGCGAAAGTGCCACACCTTTTTGCAAACCTGTTGTGCCTGATGAATGTTGCAAGACAACAATATCTTCTTGTGATGAATTCATGCCTTGCAAAGAATCAAAATTGATATTTGATTCTGATTCGATTTGATTCGTGAGAATAATATTTTTAACCGAACCACCTTCAATTAATGCATCACGAATTTCATTTTCAAATTCAGGATATGTGACAATCGTCGTTGGTTTTGTGATTGAAATTAAAGAAGCTAAATCCGCGCGATATTTTTCGGGCGCAAGTTTTTCTGTCAGAAATGGCATGATGGACGGAATCACACCATGCAAAATCGCTCCCCAAAAAGAATAGACCAAATCTTCGCCATGTTGCAGAATCAAAATCACAACTTCGCCGCGTTTGTTTCCGTTTTTTGCATACGTTTGTGCGTAACGATTTGCACCGTGAATCAAATCACGATAAGTTATCTTTTTATCTTCCTGACCTGCAAATTGCAAAATAATGCTGGTTTTATCAGGAACAGTTTGGTATGCGTTTTGGAGAAACTTGGGTAATGTTGTCATTTTCTTTTGCCGCGAATTGCACGGATTTTCGCTAATTTATTAATAATCCGCGTGAATTAGCGAAATTCGTGGCTGGTCTTTTGCTCTTAACTCTAATAAAAAATATTAACGCGAATATCGCAAATGGGCGAATTACGCGAATCCTTTGTTTTATTTGCGTCATTCGTATTTTCGCGTAATTCGCGTTAAGAATTTATTTCCTTGATGAAATCAAATCTGCTAATTGATTCAACG
>JAEURF010000317.1 GCA_016789205.1 Anaerolineales bacterium | reverse complement strand
AACCAAGACTAAATTATGGCAGGCAGTCTGATTGCTGATTTTCCTCTCGGCTTGACGATGTATGTTTTGATTAATTTTTTACGAACGTCAAAATTAAAAAACCATCATTTAGGAGGATTTCAAAAATGCAACCTTGCGATTTAGAATATAAATATATATTTACAATATTTCAAGGAGTAATTTAATGACGTCTTCTCAAACAGATCTTGCAACCCTAAGCGCTCTAAACAAGCGTTTTATTCACAACTTCGTCACAAATGATGTTTCATCACATGATGCAATCCTGCATCCCTCATTTAGAACGATTGATACACAGGGTGGTCACATGGACCGTGCTACCTATTTAGTAGAATGGGCAACTGGCTTTGACCCGGATGTGATTACCTACTGGGACATGCGTGATGAGCGCATTACGCTGATTGGCGATGTTGCCTTAGTAGGCGCAACAAACAAATGGACTCGCGTTCGCAACAGTGCAGAAACTCACGGAATGACCTGTTACACAGACACTTATATCCGCGCTGGTGAAACTTGGCTGTGTATTCTCGCACAACTCACATCCGTCGCACCGCAAAACTATCCACCTGATGACACCATTGTTGTCAAATATCTACGTGGGGTGCTACAATAGCAAGAAGAAAAAAATAGATTACCAAACCCTCGGTGATACAATCACTCCATGTACAGCCCAGAGACAATTGCAAAAGAAAAAAACGAATTACTGCAAGCCGTCTTAAACGCGCGTGCTTATAAACCTTTATATGTAAAAATCAAAGTCTTTTATGGATGCAACTTAAAATGTGAAATGTGCAATCACTGGCGTGATACACGCGAGCCACCTGTCAGCGCTGAACGTTTCAAAGAAGTGATTACCGAACTAGCAAATATGGGGACGAAGAAAATTCACATCTCTGGTGGCGAACCCATGCTCCGACCTCACATCCCAGATTTTGTGGAAGTTGCTTCATCTTCGGGCATCAAAGTCACCATGACCACCAACGGAACATTGGTCACAAAAGAAAAAGCAAAACGATTAGTCGAAGGCGGATTACGTGGCATCAACATTTCGATTGATTCACCGAACCGAAAAATGCACGAAAAGATTCGCGGGGTCGAAGGTGCGTTCAAATCTACAGTCAAAGCCGTACAATTATTTAATCGCTACAAACACAAAGGCAAATTGACGATTCGCATCAATACAGTCGTCAGCCGTACAAATTATCACACCCTCGCTTCATTACCAGACCTTGCTCACGAACTCGGCGCGGATGGCATTAATTTAATCCCAGTCGATGACCATTGCGGTGAAATATTATCCATGCGTAAAAAGGATATTACGTTATTTAATGAAGAGATTGCGCCAAAAATAGCAGAACGCGCGTTAGCCTTGGGGCTGATTGTGTCGGATGAAGATGCGTTTCCCTTTGGCAGAGACGAGTCGCAAGTCAAGTTAGGACGCGCAGGTAGATATGCGTTTGGGTATTATGATAAACATCCCTGCTTCGCTCCATGGACACACAGTCTGATTGATTTCAATGGCAATGTGTATGTCTGTTGTATGACGCGCGAAAAAATCCCGCCAATTGGAAATATTATTAATCAATCTTTCAAAGAAATCTGGGAGGGTGATACCTATCGTCACATCCGCTTAAAAATGCACCCGCCTTCATTGAAACCTTGTCAACGCTGTGATGATTTTATTGAACAGAATAAAAAAATTTGGGAGACGATTGGTCCTTATTAAGATAATGTCATTGCGAGCCGCGTTCTTGTTCATTGCGGCGAAGCAATCTCATAATTACTAGGAGATTGCTTCGCCACAATGAAATGTTAACTCAAATCAGAAAACATGTCGCCGCTATCATTATCATCCCACGTACTCGAACGACCAAACGTATCCAAATCAGTTGGTGTAAACAACGCCGCCGCAATCGGCAAAGCCACAGGCATATCCAAACCTTGTTGGCAAGCCAAACAAACGCGACCTTCTTTTTTTTGATTTGTATGCTCATCACAAAAACCACGCCCACACTTTACACACTTCCCCA
>JAEURF010000316.1 GCA_016789205.1 Anaerolineales bacterium | reverse complement strand
GTTTAGAAAGTTGAAAAGTTAAAAAGTTGGAAAGTTGGAAAGTTTCAATCCATGCGTCAGGTTCAACTTTCAAAAAGACAGCATGATTCTTTGTACAAATCAAATCTACTTCATCCCAAAACTTTTCACCGTCCACCGTCCACTGTCCACTGTCAACAAGTTTCGGCATATAACCAATCGTAAAACCTAATGGCAATTTACGAAATAAAATTTGTGCACCAATGTTTTCTGAAATAATGCGAACCGGCTTCCAGCCAAAATCTTTTTTTAATTCACCCCACTCACCCATTTGCAACAAATGAGCATTGGGATGATTCGCTATAAATTGATTCCATTCAGAGAGAGTGACTTCGGTCATAATTATTTACTTTTATATCATAAGAGATTGCTTCGTCGGGACTCTTCGTGTCCCTTCTCGCAACGACATGATTAAGATTGCCCCACCGAGCCAGAAGGTAGAAAACTGTTGATGGTTTGAATCAATTCTCCCCGTTGAGAATGAAGCGCAAAATCTGCAAGTTGATTCAAAACATTCGCCAATGAATCACCATCTACTTTTTCTTCATCAGACATACGATAAATTTCAGAATGTGAAGTCTTTTCAAAATTCATACCATCTTCAAAAAGTTCTTCGCGTAATTTTTCGCCCGCACGAATACCAGTAAATTGAATTTCAATATCACGATGCGGTTCAAGCCCAGACAAACGAATCAAATCTTCAGCCAAATCCAAAATACGAACTTGCTCGCCCATGTTCAACATAAAAACTTCGCCACCCTTGCCCATCGAAGCGGCTTGCAAAACCAAATGCACGGCTTCGGGAATGGTCATAAAAAATCTTTGCATATCAGGATGTGTTACCAAAACGGGACCACCACGCGCAATTTGATTTTTGAAAATCGGCACAACACTGCCGCGCGAACCCAACACATTTCCAAAACGCACAACCGAATAAGCAAGATTATTTTTGTTTGCAATATCAAGGATAGTCATTTCAGCCAGACGTTTTGTCGCACCCATGATGCTGATTGGATTGACGGCTTTATCTGTGGATATAAAAACGACTCTTTCTACTTTATACCTGCTTGCTGTTTCAACGACATTTCTTGTACCCAACACATTGTTCGTGACCGCCTCTTCAACATTGATTTCCATTAACGGAACATGTTTATGTGCGGCGGCGTGAAAAACAACTTCGGGCTGATATGTTTTGAAAATTTCTTCAATTCGATTCTTATCGCGCACATCCGCAATGACTGGATGAATAGTCAACGATGAAAAATCTTCTTTGAGTTCCATGAAAGATTCAAAGATGCTATTTTCACCATGACCTAATAAAACAAGTTCACTTGGATTCCATCTTGCAATTTGTCGGCAGATTTCACTTCCAATTGAGCCACCTGCGCCTGTGACTAAAATTCTTTTGTTCGTGAGAATTGAACCAATTAATTGGTCATCAATTTTTACAGGTTCACGCCGAAGTAAATCGGTAATATCTACTTCACGTAAACGATTCACGCTAACTTTTCCGCCGATTAATTCATAAATGCCGGGAATGATGCGCGATGTGATGCCTTTTCTTCTACAGACATCATTGACCAAACGAATAATTCTACCGGGCGCGGAAGGAATCGCAATGATGACTTCATCCACTTGTTTGGTATCTAATGTTTTTTCAAGCGAGTCAATTTTGCCGATTACTGAAACGCCATAAATTTGATGGTTTTGTTTTGCAGGGTCATCATCTAAAAAACCGATTGGTATTAAATTTAATTGAGTAGATTTTTGCAATTCACGGACAACTAACGCGCCAGCATCTCCCGCGCCGAGAATTAATGCATGGCGAGTTTTGTTTTTATCTATGACCGCATTTTGTTCCGCAAGGATTCGCAATGCAAAACGCGAACCACCAATAAGGATTAATGAAATCAACCAGTCAATGCCTAGAGCAGAACGCGGCATACCAGGTTTGATTAAGTCAAATGCAATCAGCAATAACATCACGCCCGAAGTCAAAACCGAAGCGGTTGTGACTGCAATCGTAATTAATCGCAATTCATTT
>JAEURF010000315.1 GCA_016789205.1 Anaerolineales bacterium | reverse complement strand
ATTGCCACATGCACGCCTGATTCAAACGCACCTTGAATCCAAGCATGATACAAAGAAGCATGTTCACCTGCAAAATAAATTCGTCCTTCAGGTTTGACAATTTCATCATGCAACAATGTTTGTTGACCGGGATCAAATAACGCAAATGCGCCGCCTGCAAATGGGTCATCATGCCACATGTGAGATGCACCCGCTTCAAACTCCATTTTGGCTTGCGGATGAATTGCTGAGACATTTTCCAACGCCTGATGGATTCTTTCATGTGGCGGTAATGATCCCCAACGTTGTGCATCTTCAGACCATGTATAACTCGCCAATAAAATTCCACGACCTGTTTCTTTGCCATAGTTTGTATAAAACAAATTACGGATTGCTAAATCGGTAACAGTTCCGCCACCGAAAATGTTTTCATCCGTTTCCCAAAATCTTCTTTTCATTTGGAAAAATATTTTCGCAGAAGCATCATAATGTAATTGACGAATCGCTCTTTGTTTGAGGCGTGAAAATGGTTTGAGAACTTCTACATGACGTAAGACAGGGAATGGCACCGTGATAATGACATAATCTGCTTTCGCTTCAAAAATCCCAGCCGATGTTTGATAATGAATGATGGCTTCGTTTTCAGTTTGGTCAATGGCTACCATTTTTGCACCATAACGAATATGCGGGTTCAACATCGGCAAAAAGGCATGAGATAAATTGTCCATGCCGCCGATAATTTCACACATGTTTGTATAATAATTTCCGCCATCTTCACGGAATAATTCTAAGAAAGATGAATTCATCATGGCTTCTTGATTGTTCATCAAGCCGAACATTTCAATTAATCCTTCAGACCAACCATTCAATTCAAGAAATTCGCGTACAGAATATTGGTCATATTTTTCGGTGATTTCATCCCACCCATCTTTTTCTACTTTTTGCACTAATGGTTTAATCAGTGCTTCCCACAAATCACCTGCCAATTTTCCTTTTTCGCTGGCAGATGTCTCAAATCCCAACACATCTGGATTCTTTTGCACATCAGACATTTTATGTTTCACCCCACCAATATAAGCGTATGTATTTGGATTCCCCATCATAAAATCTTGAGTTTGCAAATTAAATTTTTCAAGGTAAGCCATCGTCAATTTATGCGCACGCGGAATCCGCATGGCACCTGCCTCGGCATATAACCCTTCTGCAAATGGCTCTCGCAACGTATAAATTCTGCCACCCACACGATGTTGCGCTTCTAAAATTTGCACATCATGCCCAGCTTGGATTAATTCATATCCAGCCGATAAACCTGCCAACCCTGCACCAACAATAATCACTTTCTTTGGCTTTGATGATTTATATTTTTTATCCAAGCCTATTTTTACAACTTCTAGTTCCTCTTGAATGGAAGAATCAAAACTCATTTCAATCTCCTTGTCAATAAAAACCATTAGTCACAGAGATATTTGAGAAAACCCTCAAAAAGTCTCTGTAAATTCTGTGCGCTCTGTAGCTGAAAATTTCATTTATCTTACACACAACCTCATCAAATTACAATCACCTATTTAGCACTTGACGAACCATCTCCAAATGTGTACAATCACCGCCGTTATCAGTTTGGGTTTACAACTAAATAACGGAGATAAAGCGACTGGGTCTCACCAAATGAGACTACGAGGTGGAGGTTCTCCCGTGCAAACGGGACGCTAATTACCTCCCTCTTCTTTAGGAGAGGGGTGAGGTAAGAAAATCGGATTAGTTCAGCGGATGCCTCTGGAGCCAGTTCACTGGCTTCCTTCTCCCTTCCAAAGCAAGCGTTTCAAACCGAAAACCATACGGTGACGTGTGATACAAGGTAAACGCAGTGATACAAGCATAGTCATTAAGTACTACTTGTAAAGTTGGAAGGGCGTTTCTTTTTAATATCCGTGTATATTAAAACAGGTATGCCCAAGCATACCTGTTTTTTGTTTATCTATAAGCCAAACCTGACAGGCCTTATGGATAAAACAAAAATATGTCTCCCTTATGAAGACCTGTCAGGTTTTTGGAACAGCTAAAAATGAGCAAGAAACGGGTCGTCTTTCTTCACACAGCCAAATACAATCTC
>JAEURF010000314.1 GCA_016789205.1 Anaerolineales bacterium | reverse complement strand
ATGAAGCGCAACGAAGATTGTAATCCGCTCAAGGCTGTAATCAAACTTGTATTTTTCTTTAAGTCAGAAGCGAGGTAAATGCTTACAGTTTCACCACTAAAAACATACGGGAAGTTTTGAAGCGAAAGGCTTTGCGCGCTATTCAATGCAAAATCTGCTAAATTATTTATCAACGTGGCATTGTCTGTATAGGTGTTATATGGCGATGATAAAAATGTGATATCACCAAACGCGACGACGTTGCCATCCGCGCTCAATACTGCCCCGCCTTGATTTGGATTATGCGCATCACTAGACGAGAGATTTGATTCTGGACCCCCAAGCAGAATCATCCCCGAAGCAGATTGAACCGAATGTGTGCCATACAAAGCGATTTCTTTCAACCCAAAAGTCAATTCGCTTTTTCCAAATTGGTCAAAAAATACATTGCGGAAGTTACCTTCGCTTTTTTGTGTATTGTATAAATAATCATTATTGATTGAAATATCAAACATTTTTAGCAAAGAATTTGCCGCGTTTGTATCACCGAATGCAATTGGATTCCCGCTGACAAAATCTACAGAAATGAAATTGCGGGTTGCATCTGTAAACACCAAAATCTTTCCACCACGTTTAACAAAACTTTGCAGAGACTGCGTCTCAAACGAGGTGAACTGAACTGTAGGTGAAATAGAAATAAACGCACTGGCATATTTCAATTGATATTCTAACGAATATGTATCTGCAAGAGTTTCTACTTTCCCGCCACGTTGTTGTATCGCGGAGGTCAATGAATTAATTTCTGTCATGCTAAATTGATTGCCATGCACAGTGTCAATGACCACTGTGCCACCGAATTGTTTTACATCTTCAACATTGGCATTTGTATTGACAGGTGGTTGTGGTGCTGTAAAGGAGGCAAAATCGGGTGTGGGGATTTCAGAGCGTTCGACGACGCCACGATAAAACCACATCGCTCGAACTAAAATGGGTAGGAGCAATGCGGCAAGTGCAATATAGAGATATTCTTTTTTCATGATTTGCTCCTTTATTTAACCGGCAACGGTGGAATATACAATAAATATATCCCCGCTTCGTTTGGATAAGGATAGATGATACCGTCTGGGCTTTGGAAGAAGAAAGGAATCCCACCAAGGTTGACTCCAGCCAGTGACGACAAATCAATTACATCGTAATTGGCAATTTTTGCTAATTCTGCGGCTTTGGCGGCGGCTTCCGCTTCACCACCCAAAGCGTCTGCAATGCCGAGGCGAACTGCGTCTATGCCTATCCAAATTTGCCCGCTGAAAATTGTTTCGGGACCGGCGGTCAATTTATCACCCCGTCCTAAATTCACTGCTTCAAAAAATCCTTGTTTTATCATTTCTACTTGGCGCATATCCGAATCGCGTGGCGAACCCCAAAGTTTATACGGACCAGTCGTAATGATGTCTTCAATAATAAATGGGGAAGGAGGCAGATAACTGATTACGCCGATGTTTCCAATTAATGAAGTTGGTTTTACATAAATATAATCTGTGTTAGCAGAAAGATAATATGCGCCACTTGCCGCCATTGCATTCACAGCAGTGACAACTGGTTTCTTTTCACGCAATTTCGTCAATTCGATGTAAACGGCTTCGGTATCAACTACGGTTCCGCCGGGGCTTTCAAATACCAATACCACCGCGCGCACCTCTGGGTGTTCGCTGGCATATTGAATTTGCTTAATCATATTTTGTGCAGAATATCCATAAATTGCATCTTCTAACCGAATGACCCCCACAACGGGTTTTGGCACAATCGAAGATGCAATGATTAACCCCACAATTAACGGAATTGCTATCCACAAAAATCCGTTACGAACTCTATCCCAATTCCAACTTGTGTCGCTCATAAGGCTCTCCTTTAATAAGGGCTATATTCAGCATATACGAGAAAATGTACTTTGTCAACAAGGTTGTTTTGATGAGCGAATTAAAGTATATTTGAACAAACAAAACTATTTCAACTTAAGGAGAATTTTCTATGCCAACCCCAATTCGTGCAACTGCAAAAGGTGCAATCTCTGCTAGTAAGCCAACATCATACGTCAAGTTTTCGGATAAATTAACACAATCAATTG
>JAEURF010000313.1 GCA_016789205.1 Anaerolineales bacterium | reverse complement strand
CAAAATTTGAATAAAATATTTGACCCGCATTGAAAGTTGGCAGAAATGGTAATCTTTCAGGCAATGGTTGATTTGGATTCGCAATCAACGATTTCAAGGTTTCAATATTTTTGCCAACATCTTCATTTACCGCAATATATCCTTCAATGGGGTAAAGGTAAATTGAATATTGACGGAATCCATCTGTTATCACATAACCTTCAAGATTATATTGGCGATGTTCAGGATGTACTCCCCACCACGGCGTGCCTTCAGAGGGCGGTACTGCTTGCACAACTTCTTCTATTGCTGAAGTAGCAATCCCTGTCGGTACGACGAACGAGATATTATCATCAATAAATGATATGCCATTAACTTCAGTAGGTATAGGCGCAGAAGCAGTTAATGCTTCTAAAGTCCCAGCCACAATGGTTTCAACACTTGGTTGTTCTGGTGCGGAAGGAGCAGGGCTACATGCAATCAAAACAAAGATTAAAAATATTAATGAAATATGTTTTTTTTGCATTTTATAAGTTGCCACGTTTTTCTTGTTCTAATTCAATCGACTCAAACAACGCTTTAAAGTTTCCTTTACCAAAACCTTGTGCGCCATGGCGTTGAATCACTTCAATGAACATGGTTGGGCGGTCTTGAATTGGGCGAGTGAAAATCTGAAGTAGATATCCTTCATCATCGCGGTCAACCAAAATCCCGAGTTCGTGAATCGTTTTCATATCCTCTTTGATTTTGCCAACACGGTCTGGGAGCATTTCATAATAAGTATCTGGTACACGCAAAAACTCTACGCCACGTTTGCGTAGTTCTGCAATCGTTTTGATGATATCGCCGGTGATGATAGCGAGATGTTGTACGCCGGGTGTGAGATAGTAATCCAGATATTCTTCAATTTGACTCTTGCGCTTGCCTTCAGCCGGTTCATTGATTGGGAACTTAACGCGTCCATTTCCATTTTGCATGACCTTAGACATCAGGGCTGAGTATTCGGTCGAAATATCTTTATCATCAAAGTGGAGCAATTGGCGGAAGCCCATCACCTGATGATAAAAATTCACCCAATGATTCATTTTGCCAAGTTGCACATTTCCAACAATATGGTCAATTGCGGCTAAACCAGTAGATTCAGCTTCATAGTTAATTTGTTTATAGGTTGGGGCAAAGGCGCCTTTATAATCGCCGCGGTCTACAAATATGTGCAAGGTTTCGCCATACGTGTAAATCGCAGACGTGCGAAAGATGCCAAATTCATCTTGTTCTTCACGTGGCGCCCAAGCGGATTTTCCGCCGCGCGCCGTCGTTTCTTTCCATGCTTTTTCAACATCGTCTACTTCGAGAGCAATGCTTTTGATGCCGTCACCATGCACCATGTGGTGAGATGCGATTGGGCTAGATGGGCTGTAGGGCGCAGAGACGACAAAACGCGCTTGTCCAGATTCAAGCACATACGAGGCAAATTCACGATTGCCGGTTTCAAGTCCAGAATAGGCAATCGGTTTGAATCCAAACGCCTTCCACCAGTAGTACATGGCGTGTTTGGCATTGCCGACGTAGAAATTTACATAGTCAATTGATTTGATTTTGAGGAAGTCCGCTTCCTCTGTCATCGGGCGGGATTCGGGTTTTTCTTTTGTTACCATTTGGTCTCCTTTTGTAGATTTAATTTGATTCTACGACAAAGCCTATTTGTGTGCAACATAAAAAAGTGCCTCCAAAGTAAGAAACTATGGAGGCTATTGAATCAAGGGGTTATTTTATTTTTACTACTTTCCCGTCTGTCATTTTTTGCAAATCTTCAGTCTTCAATTCAAAGATTGCATTGGGAGTCCCAGCCGCCGCCCAAATGGTTTGATAATGTAAAAAATCCTCGTCAAGATACGTTTCCATTTTTTCAGCGTGACCAATTGGCGGCACGCCTCCAATCGCGAAGCCGGTCTTGGTGCGTACAAAGTCAGCATCTGCTCGCCCGATAGATTCACCGGCATATTCACTGATTAATTTTTCATCCACGCGATTCGCGCCGCTGGTTAAAACCAAAATGGGCTTTTTGCTTTCTTTCCCCATAAAAATAAGCGACTTGACAATTTGCCCCAATTCACAACCTGCACGGTCTGCGGCTTC
>JAEURF010000312.1 GCA_016789205.1 Anaerolineales bacterium | reverse complement strand
TGCGATTACATCTTTCGATATTTGGAAAGTGCGACTCGGCAAAAATTGGAAACGCCTACACCAACTCATTTATTGGATTGCCCCGCTTGCGGTTTTACATTACGTCTGGAGCAAAAAAGGCGATTTGTTAAGTTTATCTGGCGACATCATCCGCCCATTGATTTATGGACTCGTGCTGGCGATTTTTCTCATCATCCGCATTCCTGCCGTGAAAAGATGGTTCGCCTCTTTACCTACCGCACGCCTGATTCAGAATCCGAAAAAGAATCCAACCCCCGAACCGTAGGGGCGAGGTTTCCTCGCCCCTACATTATTAAAAGATTCCGCGAAGAAAAAGTAGTAAACCGATAATCGCGAGTGGCACGCCGATAATTGCGCCAATAATCGTTAAACTAACAACCACACCAACGATGATTAATACAATCCCAAGCACCATCGCCACAAAGCGACCAGTCAATTCGACAATGACCGCCAGCAATTTCCAGATTGCGGCGAGGGGCCACAAAACCCAGTGCATTTGACTTTTTGTTTGTGTTGACATAACAGCCTCCGTGACTTGATATACGCGCATTTTATTAAAACGATGCAAGATGAAATAAACTTAAGTACCACTTCAAAAAAACGCTGGAAGGACTATAATCTCACCACTATGCCTACAAAAACTAAAAAATCAGAATATGTAATTGAAGAAGAGCCAGTCGTCCAAGACCCAGACAATCTCATCACCTTTAACCGCAATACTTTTTTTTCAGTATTGGTTGTGTTTGCATTTGCAGTTGGGGTTTTAGTTGGTTATTTTGTTTGGGGTACTAAGGTCACAGCCACACCTGTAGCAGATGCTCCAGCGCCAGCCGCCGAACAGCCATCAGGTCAGGTAAATGAAGCGCCGGTTGCCACAGCGGCACCAACTTATGTCCGTTATGAGATATCCACAGAAGGCTATCCAAGTTTGGGACCAGATGATGCGCCGATTACGATTGTCGAATTTAGTGACTTTCAATGTCCGTTTTGCAAACGCTTCCATGATGAGACCTATCGAGATTTGTTAGATGCCTACCCCGGACAGATTCGTTTTGTCTATCGCAACTTGCCATTGACCTCGATTCATCCTGATGCGATGTCTGCCGCAATTGCTTCGTTATGTGCAAATGACCAAAATGTATATTGGGAATATCACGATAAATTGTTTAGCAGTACTACGTTAGGAACTGATACTTATATTCAATATGCAAATGAGTTAAGTTTGAATGTGGATGAATTTACGGCTTGTTTAGATAGTGGTAAGTTTGATAATTTCATTCAACAAGATATGGATTTTGCTTTCAATTTAGGTATTTCTTCTACCCCAACATTTTTCATCAACGGTTTGGCAATTGTCGGCGCACAACCATTGACGAGTTTTCAACAAATTATTGATAAAGAATTAGCTGGCGAAATTCCGTAGTGGTAGGCAAGTAGATAAGTAAACAAGTAGATAAGTAAATAAGTAGACAGGTACACAAGGTATAAAATTCTTGTGTACCTGTTTTCGTGTATACCTGTTTACTTCTCTCTACCTTAAAACAATTACACAATTTAATTCAGAGTGGTAAGATAAGAAAAAACTTCTGTGAGGGAAGAGTGATGAAAAAATTTGTAGCGATTGCAGGCAACATAGGGGTTGGAAAATCTACACTTGTCAAAATGCTTTGTGACCAAATGCAGTGGGACCCATTTTATGAACCCGTCAATGAAAACCCATATCTAGCTGATTTTTATGCGAACATGTCTGCTTGGGCATTTCATTCGCAAGTCTTCTTTTTAACTCACCGCCTGCGTTCCCATTTCAATTTAGCAACACATCCCAATTCTGTCATTCAAGACCGCAGTGTGTATGAAGATGCTGAAATTTTTGCCCGTAATTTATATAAACAAGGCAACATCAATGACCGCGATTATCAAACTTATCGTGAATTGTACGAAACTGCGATTCAATTCCTGCCTCCACCTGATTTGGTGATTTATCTGCGCGCTTCGGTTGAGACTTTGCAAAATCGCATCAGTCAACGCGGGCGTGATTATGAACGCACGATTTCTTATGATTACTTACAAAACTTAAATGATTTATACGAATCATGGAT
>JAEURF010000311.1:1819-2132 GCA_016789205.1 Anaerolineales bacterium | reverse complement strand
AACTGGTGTTAGACACGGGCAGGGTGACATCGAAATTGCGTTTTCATAAATTTTTGTGCGTCCATTTTCTTTTCCGTTTTTATCTACTGAAACGAGTTGAAAAAATATAAATGAGGCTTTGTAATGATTGTGTCCTTCAACTTCACTGCCAACTGCAATATAAGTAAAGGTGCCATCACGATTGTTATACATAATGTTGCCGTTCGTCCAGGGTGTGTAATCTTCATCAGTTGCTGATTTGACGCGCATAAAGATGATGACCCCTGCAACTGCGGATTGGTCTTCGACAGTGGTCGTGATTACGGCTTGATTC
>JAEURF010000311.1:0-1809 GCA_016789205.1 Anaerolineales bacterium | reverse complement strand
CATCCACCCCAATAAATTTTGGTCGGTGAAATGGAGACAGATACAAAGCCTGGACCGGGTTTGGAGGAAGTTGGCACAAGGCTAAGCGGTTGAGTTGCAGTCACGTCACCAATGAAAATTGGAATGATGGGAAATGTCGCAATAGATGTAAGGTCTTGTGTTGGAATACGCACAATCGTCGGCGATGCAGTTGGAATTGGCGTGTTTGTTTGCGTGGGTGTATCAATTGGTGTGTATGTGATAAATGTCGTTGATGTAGGTTGTGGTGTATTGGTTGCTGGCGCAAGCGCACAAGATTGCACCACAAGCATCAATATCATTACTAGTAATATTTTACGCATACCAGAATGATACTATGAAAATGAAATCAAAAAAATGACAGTCACCTTAAAGGTGACTGTCATTTAAGTTATGCTGAAGCGCCAGAGTAATTTCTTAAACCAAATGACCAAATGATTCTTGAGATAGTGAACAGAAATACTGTTAACGCTAATGCGCCAAGCCATGTCTCGATTGTGAGTCGCCCGGTCAGTGCTTCGGATGGAACCGAGATTGCAAACGCGACAGGTACTAAAAATGTGAGGCTATATCTTAACCAATTTGGGTAAATGCCAATGGGCCAGCGCCCTGCCGCATATAAACCTTCAAAAAGATTTGCAATTTCATGCACACGGACGAACCAAAAAGCGGTTGAAGTGATGATTAACCAAAACGAGTAAATCATTATGGCGCCCATCAATAATGCAGAGAAAAATCCAAGCAAAGACCATATCGTCATAAACCAATTCATTTGATTTAATGCGATACCGAGGATGATGAACCCAGTCAGCACATCTACCATTTGCCACAAACGAAACTCACGCACGCTGATTAGAAGTTGTGCATCGGCTGGTTTGGTTAGGGCATAATCTAATGTGCCTTCGCGAATCTCTTCCATGAGCCGTTCCATATTCGGTTGTATCGCCGCACCAATGATGCCGCCCATAATCACAAACACGCCTAACACTGCCAGCAATTCAGGTTGACTCCAACCCGCTAAATCGGTCGTTTGTGAAAAGACAAGATTCAGCCCGATTAATCCAGTTGCCAATGCAATGAAGGTTTGTAAAATTTGAATGTAAAGATTGGCGCGGTATTGAAATTCATTCAGAATACCAATTCGTAAATAGTTATAAGCAAGTCGTAAGCCTTTCATGTTAACCTCCTACTGCAGAAAACTTGCGGATGGCAATCTTCCAAACTAGATTGACAATTATCATGCCGATAATAATCCAAGCGAGTTGCATTCCTAAGCCAGTCAATAATTCGTTTGTGGACATGTTTCCAACTAATGATTCAATTGGAAAACCAAATGCCCAGCGAAATGGGAAGAACCATGCGAAATCTTGAATCCATGCTGGCATGAGCGAAAGCGGAACAAGGCGTCCTGAAAGAATCAGTTCCGCGGCAAAATACAACTCGAAGAGTGCGCTGACGCGCGTCGTCCAAAATGTGACCAAGCCGATTAATGTCAAGGTCATTGTACGAATCAAATAAGCAAACCAAATTGCAAAAAAGAATACAACGCCTTCAAGCAATGTTGGATTCAAATCTGGTTTGAAGATTAATGTCAATGCAAAAGCAATTGGAAGCCATAATAAAATTACAACAACTTTCCAACCCGCAAAATATGCGACATCTTCGTGCAAAGGGTGAAACGGGCGCATCAACTTCATCGAAAGTTGTCCGTTACGAATACGCCATTCCCAACCGTACGGTGTGAAGACGACATTCATACTACGCACCAAAGTCCAGACAATGTAATAAGCG
>JAEURF010000310.1 GCA_016789205.1 Anaerolineales bacterium | reverse complement strand
ATGGTGTGGCGCGTGCTGAAAAATTAATGGAACAATTACAAACTTTGTAAATCATTCACCACAAAGGAGACAAAGGGTCACAAAAGAAAGAGCATTAAATCTTTGTGTACCTTCGTGACCCTTTGTGGTTAAAACTTTTTAGGAGAAAACTTAATGCCTGTATTACGAATACCAACCCCATTGCGTGCTTACACCAATGGACAATCCACAGTCAATGTGACTGGAAATAATGTTTCAGAAGTATTGACTGATTTAACCAAACAGTATCCAACTATCAAACCACATATCTTCAATGAAGATGGAGCACTTCGTCCGTTTGTAAATTTATTTGTCGGTGAATCAAACATCAAAGACTTGCAAGGTGTGGATACACCTATCAAAGAAGAAGATAAAGTGATGTTAATTCCATCTATTGCCGGGGGCATGTCATTGCGAGGAGCGCTTTTGCTCTTTGCGACGAAGCAATCTCTAACTAATAAAGAGATTGCTCCGCATTCGCTTGCAATGACGGAATGAAGAGAGCCAAATGTTACCTGAATTATCTCGTGAAGAAATCCTTCGTTACTCTCGTCATCTTCTCATTCCCGAAGTTGGCTTAGAAGGTCAAAAGAAATTAAAAAATTCTTCTGCCTTAATCATCGGCACTGGCGGGCTCGGCTCACCTGTGTCCCTTTATCTTGCGGCGGCTGGAATTGGAAGAATCGGATTGGTTGATTATGATGTTGTTGATTCATCGAATCTGCAACGCCAGGTGATTCATGGCACATCAAGCATCGGAAAATTAAAAGTCGAAAGTGCCAAAACAAAATTATTAGATTTGAATCCTGATATTCAAATTGATATTTACAACGAACCATACACATCCGAAAATGCACTTCGCATCGCAAAAGATTATGACATCATCTTAGATGGCACAGATAATTTTCCAACTCGTTACTTGACCAATGATGTGGCTGTTTTTCTTGGCAAGCCGAATGTATATGCATCTATCTTTCGTTTTGATGGGCAAGTCAGTGTTTTTTATGCAAAAGAAGGTCCGTGCTATCGTTGTCTTTTTCCTGAGCCTCCTCCGCCCGGGCTTGTGCCGTCGTGTGCAGAGGGTGGTGTGCTTGGAGTTTTGCCCGGCACCATTGGTACGCTTCAAGCCACTGAA
Organism: Anaerolineales bacterium; assembly: GCA_016789205.1. Lineage (GTDB taxonomy): Bacteria > Chloroflexota > Anaerolineae > Anaerolineales > Villigracilaceae > Villigracilis. The sequence continues at coordinate 999 of JAEURF010000310.1, read as the reverse complement.
GCATTAAAAGTTTTGTTAGGTATCGGCGAGCCGTTGATTGGAAAACTTCTTTTATACAACGCCTTGGATATGTCTTTTGATTTTGTGAAATTAAAAAAGAATCCAAATTGTAGAGTTTGTGGTCCCAACGCAGACATCAAAGAATTAATTGATTACGAAGAATTTTGTGGCGTGCCAAGTCACGACCATGAAGATGTGAATGCAAATTCTTCTTTAGATATTTCTTCTTTAGATTTAAAATCCCGCCTCACACTTGACCCCAAGTTGACTCTGCTAGACGTACGCGAACCTCACGAGTTAGAGATTTCCGCAATTCCGAATGCGGTCAACATTCCTTTGGGACAATTAGCGGGTCGTTTATCAGAATTAAACACTGCTGATGACATGGTTGTACTTTGCAAAAGCGGAACTCGCTCTATGCGTGCGATTGAATTGTTATCCAGCGCTGGCTTCAAAAAATTGAAAAACCTCAAAGGCGGAATCAACGCTTGGGCAAAAGAAGTAGATACGAATTTGCCGGTCTATTAGCATGTCGTTGCGAGGACGTTCTTGCTCTTCGTCCGAAGCAATCTCCTGATTTGAAGAAAGAGGAAAGAAGAAAGATAATTGTAGGGGCGACCTATCAACATTAGCACGCAATAAATTCATAAAGGGCAGGTCGCCCTGTTAAAAGAAACCCTCCCGTCAAATTTTAGACAGGAGGGTTTATAATTTCACTACTTGGGACATCCTTTCAATGACCAGACCGCTTCAAGTCTTTCTCTGTCACGCCTCACAAGATAAACCCGAAGTATGGAAATTACATCGGTATCTGAAAAGCCGCGGCGTGAAACCGTGGCTAGACGTGGAAGATTTACTGCCCGGCGAAGATTGGGAAGTTGAAATCCCGAAAGCATTATTTTCGTCAGATATTATTTTGGTTTGTCTTTCTAAAAACTCAGTTAACAAAGAGGGATATGTTCAAAAAGAAATTGCCTTCGCTTTAGATAAAGCGCTTGA
>JAEURF010000030.1 GCA_016789205.1 Anaerolineales bacterium | reverse complement strand
GCTTTTGCGGCGCGATAATTTTCATAACTGCCATGTTCATCCATGTGTTCATGTGTGATGTTGGTAACTACACCAATATCGAACTCGCAAGCATCCACGCGATGTTGCGCCCAAGCATGTGATGTGGTTTCAAGTACGACATGAGTCAAGCCTGCTTCAACCATTTGTGCCAAATATTTTTGCACATCATGTGCATCTGGTGTCGTGACGTGAAAGCCTGTATCTAATACCTCATCCCCTATTACTGCATTGACGGTTGAAATCATGCCTGCTTTGATTCCAGCGGCAATTAATATTTTATAAATAATGTTACTGGTTGTCGTTTTGCCATCCGTGCCAGTGACTCCAATCACAGTCAGTTGGCGTGCAGGAAAATGATAAAAAGCAGAGGCAAGCCAGGTCAAAGCATGACGCGAGTTTTCAAGTCGAATGTATGGGACTGTGAATCCACTTAATTCTTTCTCACCAATAATTGCCACTGCACCATTTTCAATTGCCTTTTGAATGTAAGCATGTCCATCTGTTGTGCCACCTTGCATGGCAACGAATAAATTACCAGGTTTTACAGTGCGGCTATCAATAGATATTCCGGTGATTTGAAGATCAGGAATATTTTTGGAGTGAAACGATTCAGGGATTTCAGAAAATATTTTTTGAAGAGATGAATTGATTTGCATAGTTAAATAAAATGAGTTTTGACAAAAGTATATCGTCAAAACTCATTTTTTGTTTATTTGATTACAAACTTAGTTCGCCTGTGCTTGTTTGGTCATCTTTGTTTTCAGCCATTTCAAGCGGAAGGTTTCTTCGCGTTCGCGTTCTTCAAGTGAACTGATGATGAACTCGATTTGATGTTTATATTGCGGAATAAAAATATGTTGAAGCGCGTTCACACGACGTTGTGTTTTGCGAAGTTCGTTGGCGAGCCTCCACACAGCGGCTGTGAGCATTGAAAGTTGCGGAATGCGCAACAGCACTTCACGAAATGCGGCGCTGGCTTCATCAAGCACAGCAGCAGTGTCGCCGGGGCTATAAAGTAATTTTGGCGGTTCGCCACGTGCTTCAATTTGTGGAATTGCTACACCCATGATTCCGCGTAGTCTGAGGTGCACATCGACTGTTTTGTTGACGGCAAGTGCCGCCCACTCGACATGGTCAGACCCCATCACGAGGCGTGCTTTTTCCATCGCGCCGTATGCGGTTTCAAGCAAAGCCCAGACTTCTTTTTGAAGTGCATCGGCTTCCTTTGCTACACGGACTAATTCACCAGTTAGGGCTTCACGCTTACGGTCGAGGATTTCGTAACCCTCTTTTGCAAAACGCAAATCCTTTTTGAGGCGAATTAAGTTCGTGCGAGTGGGAGCAACATTAATTTGTGGCATCGTCGCCTTTATAGTATTTTTCGATTTCGTCGAGGTTGACGCGGGTCAATTCACTCTTCGGTAACATCGAAAGAAGTTTCCAGCCGATTTCTAATGTTCGTTCAATTGTGCGGTTTTCAGTGAAGCTTTGGTTTACGAATTCACGTTCAAACGCGCGTCCAAACTTGAGGTATTTTTGGTCAACTTCGCTTAACTCTTCTTCACCGATAACGGATGCCAACGCGCGTACATCTTGCGTCTTAGCATACCCAGCGTAGAGTTGGGCACCCCAACGTGGATGGTCATCACGCGTGCGTCCTTTACCAATACCGTCTTTCATCAAACGAGAAAGGCTTGGCAATACTGCTACTGGCGGATAAACACCTGCGAAGTTAAGTTCACGACCTAACACAATCTGACCTTCGGTAATGTAACCGGTCAAGTCAGGCATTGGATGTGTGATGTCATCGTTCGGCATCGTCAAAATCGGGATTTGTGTAATTGAGCCTTTGCTTGTGCGGATACGACCGGTTCGTTCATATAGGGACGCAAGGTCACTATACAGATAGCCGGGATAACCCTTACGGCTTGGCACTTCACCACGTACATTTGAAATCTGGCGGAGAGCTTCACCATAGTTGGTCATGTCGGTAAGAACAACCAATACATGCATATCACGTTCGTAAGCAAGATATTCAGCCAACGTCAATGCCGCACGTGGAGTAACTACACGTTCAACTGGGGGGTCATCCGCAAGGTTGAGGAACATTGCCACACGAGTCAACGCGCCGCTTTCTGTAAATGAACGGCGGAAGTAATCAGCAACGTCATTTTTTACACCCATTGCGGCAAACACAATAGCGAATTCTTCACCTTCAGTTTGTGGCGCACCGGCTTCCTTACCTAATGTTGCCTGACGTACGATTTGAGCCGCGAGTTGGTCATGCGGCATACCTGCGCCAGAAAATAGTGGAAGCTTTTGTCCACGTAATAAGGTATTAACACCATCAATGGTGGAAATACCAGTTTGAATGTAATCACGTGGGTAAATACGTGCAGTTGGATTAATCGGCTGACCATTTACATCTGCATAACGGTCGGTCAACGGTTCAGGACCACCATCAATCGGAGTGCCTAAGCCATCGAAGATACGTCCAAGCATTTCTTCGGCAACAGGAATATGCAAAGTGGTACCTAAAAAGCGCACGCTGGTTCCATCAATAGACAAACCTGTTGAGCCAGCGAACACTTGCACCACCGCAAAGCCTTCACCTACTTCAAGCACACGACCACGGCGAAGGTTTCCGCGACCGTCTTTAATTTCTACAACTTCATCGTAACTGACGTTTGTACCGCCTTCGACGACCATGATTGGTCCTTCAATACGGCTAACGCCAACGACTTCTTGACCGCCTTGTACTGTTACATCACTCATGATCTGTACTCCGCATCTAATTGACCCATTTGCTCGTCAATTTCTTTTTGAATTTCTTCAAATTTGTGTAATTCTTCATTTGTTACTGTAGATTTGGCGCGGATGATTCTGTCTACAACTGGCAAGTCATGGATTAATGAAATTGGGGCTCCGCGTTTAACAATTGCCATACCACGGTCGTGGAAGTAAAGCACCAACTCAAGCATACGAATTTGCTTTTCAATAGATGAATAAGCGTCAACAGCCTCTGTCGCGTTTTGTTGCAAAATGCCCTCACGAATGAGGCGAGTTGTTTCCAACACCATACGTTCTGTAAATGGCAAAGCATCTGGACCGACAAGTTTCACGATTTGTGATAAACGGCTTTCTTCGCTTAACAATTCCATCGCGCGATTTCGCATACCGAGCCAATCCTTACCGGTCTTTTCGCGCCACCAACTTGCAACGTCTTCTAAATATTCACTATAACTATCCAACCAGTTAATGGCTGGGAAGTGGCGAGCAGAAGCGAGAGATTTATCTAACGCCCAGAAACAACGAATAAAGCGTTTGGTGTGTTGGGTTACTGGTTCAGAGAAGTCACCACCGGGAGGAGAAACCGCACCGACGATGGACACTGAACCTTGTGAACCATTCAAGTTATTAACATAACCTGCGCGCTCATAAAACTCTGCCAAACGACCAGCCAGATAAGCAGGATAACCTTCTTCAGCAGGCATTTCTTCGAGGCGACCTGAGACTTCACGTAACGCCTCAGCCCAACGGGACGTAGAATCAGCCATGAGAGCGACGTGATAGCCCATGTCACGATAATATTCTGCAATCGTAATGCCTGTATAAATGCTGGCTTCACGAGCCGCCACCGGCATGTTGGATGTGTTCGCAATCAAAACAGTTCGTTCCATCAACGGGCGACCAGAACGAGGGTCGATGAGATGCGGGAATTCTTGCAACACTTCGGTCATTTCATTACCGCGTTCACCACAACCGATGTAAACGATAACTTCTGCATCTGCCCATTTCGCAATGCTGTGTTGTGTAACTGTTTTACCTGAACCAAATGGACCAGGAATACCAGCCGCACCACCTTTTGCCACCGGGAAGAATGTATCTAAAATTCTTTGACCTGTAATTAAAGGAATGTTTGCACCACGACGATTCACAAACGGACGTGCACGGCGAACGGGCCAGCGTTGTAACATGGTTAAGGTTTTTTCTTCCTTACCCATCTTCAATTTGGCAATTGGTTCTGTAACGGTATATTCACCAGCAGGAGCAACCCAAGTAATAGTACCTGAGTCATCTGGGTTGAGCATGACGCGATGTTCAAAAGTGTCTGTTTCCATAGCAACACCGAGAATCGCACCGCCTTTTACTTCATCGCCAACTTTTACTTGTGGCGTATATTTCCATTTCTTTTCACGGCTGATTGAATCAAAACGTGCACCGCGATTGATAAACGAACCCATTGCTTCTTCAATTAAAGGAAGCGGACGTTGCACACCATCATAAATACTTTGGATTAAGCCAGGTCCCAATTCGACTGATAAGGGTAACCCAGTACCATAAATTGGGGCGCCAGTTTGCATACCAGCAGTTTCTTCATAAACCTGCACGGTCATCTGGTCACCTTTAAGACCAATCACTTCACCTACGAGGCGTTCTGTACCCACTTCAACGAGTTCAAGCATACCCACCTTACGTGACCCACGTGCACGTACAACGGGACCACTAATCCAGGTGATTTTTCCTACTTCGTCACTCATGCCTTTTCTCCCATCAACACTTTATAAACTGAGGAGCGAAGCGCGCTTTGTAAACGGCTCAAGCGGGTTTCAAGGGTATTGTCATAATGAACTTTGCCATCCGCCGCATTGACAACAATGCCAGTGCCTTCCTCAAGTTTGTTGCCAAATGAAAATTTTCCATTTAGTTCTTTAGAAATTTCATCTAACTTCAAAACTTTTTGTGTTGATTCATCTGCTTTTATTTCAGCTTCAGTTACCTTCAATTGAGTCAATGCTTCACGAACCAACATTGCTGCAATCGCGTTGTAATCTGAACGATTCTTCACGCCATCTAATTGTTTCTTAACTTCTTCAAATACACTATCTAATATTTTTTCGCGTTGTTCCAATTGTGATGAACGCGCTTTCAATTGAGATGTAGCCGATGCTTGACTGCGAAGACGGTCTGCATCCTGCTTGGCTCGGTCTAAGATAGCTTTCCGCTCAGACTCAGCCTCTGCTTGAGCGCGCTTAAGAATAGCATCTGCCTTCTCTTTTGCTTCTACTTGCAACTGCTCAGCTTCATCACGTGCTTCGAGCATGATTGCTTGCGCAAGCATTTCAATATCTTGTGTTTCAGTTTTCATAAACACTCAATCCAATCTCTTTCCATTGCAAAAATAATAAGGAAAGGTTTATAACTTGATACCAATTGCCCTAAGGACAATGTCACCAAGTGAAGCTTGACCTTCTGGAACACCGCCTGCAGATGGAATCTCAACCACCAACGGAATCGTACTGCGGAGCTTCAAGTGTTCCATCCGTACTGGGATTAATTCAGCTACATCCTGTGTGACGAGCACAATACCAACTTCTTTATTGGCTTGTGCCTCATCTAATGCTTGATTCACCTCTTCGGCATTGGTAGCAACTCTGCCACCTACACCTGTAAGTGAAAAACCAAGCACCGCATCAGGATGACCGATGACCAGAATCTTCATATCAGTCCTTTGATTCTTCGATTACGGAAGAACGAGGAAGGAAATGATTAAGCCGTAGATGGCGATACCTTCGGAAAGACCTACAAAGATAAGTGCACGACCAAATGATTCAGGTTTTTCAGCAGTTGCACCAACGGCTGCGGCACCAGAACCACCCACTGCTATACCTGCACCAATACAAGCTAAACCAGTAGAAAGAGCGGCGGCGAGAGTAGCATATTGGTCAACCACTGCTTCTTGAGCGGCGCCAGCAGCCAAAGCACTGCTTGGAGTGGCGAACCAAACAACAGCGAGTCCAGCGGCGAATAATCCAACTAAGAAGTTGAAACCGTTGAAGCCGTTCACTAAACGAGAAACTGCTTGGGCAGGGCTGGTCTTACCATTTTGAAGTAAGTACACCACTGCAGGAATTACGGGAACCAAACCAACTAATACAGCAAAAACTAAAAACATTGTTTATCTCCTTGTAGATAATAGAAAATTATTTTTTAGATACGAACACATACAAATTCTCAAATTATTTTTATACAACTCTTGAAGGGCTTACGCCTCCTCTTGAGTTGGTTTTAACTTCAACGGCTCGAAACGCATACCACCGCCGTGGAAGAATTTACCCAAAATTTCGTAGTAGTGCAAACGCATGGTTTGAATATACACAATCAAACCTTCAAACCCAATAATGAAAAGATTACCAAGAGCAATCGTAATCCAAAAACCTAAGTCTGCTTCTTCACCGGCTAAGGCAAAAATAGCCAAGCTCAAACCACCATGTGCCACTGCAAAGGCACCCACACGGACGAATGAAAGTGTATTGGATAACATACTGATAACACCTTCAAACAAATCCATAAAAGATTGCACTAAGAACATGGCAATGCCACCTTCAATATATGGTTTGTGACCTTCTGCAATATTACGGAATAAACCATTGAACATCAAGCCGAATGCAAACACAGGCGTCAAAATATTGAACGGAAGTGGAAGTTGGCTAATTGTTAATGCAACTTGCGGGGCAATTGGGGTGCTTCCTAAAAAGCCACCAAGCAGAGAAAGGAAACAGACAAAGAAAAGGAAAGCAACAACACCTGTATGACCAAACAAAAGGTGTGACCAATCTTTTACACGAATATTGTTAAAGAAACTTAGGAGGTAACTCAAGAACAAGATGATGATACCGACATCAATTGCCACACGCAAAACAGAGAGAATATTCTCACCATGAATTGGACTTAACCAAACTGGATGTAAATCAAAACCTAGATAATCATGTACATAGTGACCTTCAAAACCGAAGATACTTCCATACATAAAACCAAAGAAAGTGACTGAAATACCACAGTACACAAACAGCAAACCAATGCTTTGTAAGCCTTTAAGGGCAATGCGGTTATGAGCCAAGAATCCACCAAGCATCATTACCAAACCTTGACCAATATCACCAAACATTGCGCCATACAACAATGGGAAACTAAGTGCTAACAAAATAGTTGGGTCAAATTCACCATAACTAGGTCGTCCGTATGTTGTAAGCAAATCTTTAAATGGGCGAAGCCATTTATTATCAGTTAAAGCTACAGGCACATTATCATTGTGACCAGAACGCGTAGTTGGGGTAGTCTCAATCAAAACTTCTTTTGAAGCGTTCTTAAGTTTCGTCTTTAAATTTTCCAAGTTTGCAGTCGGCACCCAGCCCACAACAACATAAGTATGGCGCAGTTGACCAAAACGCACAATTGCATCAGCCATTACACGGCTGACGTGTGCGTCCCAAAGTAATTTTTGTAATTCGGTTTTATTTCTATCAGCCACTGTCAGTATACTGGTTTCAAGTTCGACAATCTTTTTCTTAGTGGCTTCAATTTCTCGTTTAAGGGTATTTGTAATTTCCGCCGGTGTACCAGCAAATTCTTCTGGCAAACTCAATGGATTCAAATATGCACTTTTCGCGGCGCGGTCTAAAACATCTGCATTGCTTTTAGGACCCAACACCCAAACCACAGGCTTTTGAGAATCTTCACGCAAGGTGAAGAAAACATGCGGCACACGCCCAATGCTAGTCTTCAATCGATTGATATTCGAAGCAGGAATCAACCCTAAAATTGAGTGCAAATAAGAAGAGTTATTCAACGCCCCAACTTCTACTTTAACATCAGCAATTGGTTCTAATTGACGTAGTTGACTTTCAAATAATTCCAAACGCTTCTTCGCCGTGGATAGTTGTTCACTAATCCCTTTGACTTCTTCATCAATCCGATTCACGGCTGGGGTAATCGCATCCAACTCCACCATTGATTCAGCATCGGCTTTGGTTGGGTATTCTTCTATTACGCCTAAGGTTTGCATAATACTTTGAATACGGCGTTCTAAAGCAGAATAATTCGCGGCTTTATCTTGCCATGTGTTAGAACTTAAACTTTCTAAACCCAAATATGTGCTATCGACTTGATGAAACACACCGTGACCACTCAGCACTTTTGCAATAGCCACAATATCCTTTGAAGGGATAATCAACTCAACTTCAGTCATCTCTTTCGGAAAGAACATGTTTTCTCCAATTTACTTCCCTCTCCCAAAAATGAGAGAGGGCTAAGGTGAGGATAATTTTATTACACCAAACTCGTCTTCAACAACAACGGGCGATATGCTTCATCTGCCATGTTTGAAGATTTTGCTTCAATCAAAACAATTAAATCTTGAATTTCAAAATCACTCAATAACAAATATGCAAGCGGAATACCAATATGGAATGGGTCACCAACAAATGCCGCCACACATTGCTTAACCACTTGTAACTTAAGCTGATGTTCCAACTTTGGCAACCCAGATTGAGGGTTCTCAAGAAGCGCACTTACATCTGCCACATCTGGATAAATGCGTGAAACCACAGAAGCAATATCTGAACCCGCCGCAATCGCACGTACATCTTCATCACGTACACGGAAACCAAACGGCAATGTATAGTTAATCAATTCTTCTTCAGATAACTTGTGATAAATCTTATAACGTATCACCCACATCAAGTTATTCATATCCAACAAAGAGCCAATAATTTTTACAGCCATTTCACGGTCTTTGCCAGAAAGCCTTCGAGCCTCTGCCCACAAACGCCGCCAGTAATCCAAATCAAGCGCAACTTCTAATGGAAACAAATTTTGCTCTGCTGAGAAACGCTTCATCGCAAAAGACATCGTTGATTCATAAGAGGTACCTTTTAACAAATCAACAGCCGTACCCACATTTCCAGACTCAACCATTGCTTGCGCCGGAATTGAATTAAACGAACCAAACGGGAAAAGAATTTCACGTACTCGATCCCATGTCGTCACTTCTGGATTCCATGATGAGACAGTTTGAATACTGCGTAAGACTGCCTTTAAATTACCTACTTCAAAATAACGATACAACTGCTTTACCAACGGACGAGTTTGTTCCGGTGCTTGTTGAATTACACTCGAAAAAGAATCCGCCAAGCGATTCTTAATTTGCAGTATCACACGGCGGGGAGTTAACTCATTATCTTTAAGACCAGAAATATACTTTCCGTAAGGAGTGGACTTAAGCGCACTAATTAAAGATGCAAAGTCCGGCGCCTCGCTTAAACGCACCATATCTTGCGGAGTGAGCAAGTCAGAATACATTGCTCGTACCCGCGTACTAATTGCCGCATAACCCGAAACACCACTCGCCATGAGTTATGCCCTGCCAATCACACGTTCCAACACAAAAGCAACAGCCTTATCAAAATTCTTCTTCGCCTGCGATTCAATTTCACCACTCTTCGCCACAATATCAGCATCTGCTTGAGCTGAAGACTCTAACTTTTGCGCATCCGCAATCATCTTACGCGCTTCTTCTTGTGCATCTGCCTTCGCTTTTGCAATCAAAGCTTGTGCTTCTTGTTCCGCTTTCACAGGAATTTCCTGTGCTTCACGTTTGGCTTTTTCCTGAATTTCTTGGGCTTGCTTTTCTATTTCAAGAACTTGTTGAATTTTCTTTTCACTCATTAGAAATCACCTCACTAGAATACTTACTATTGGCTCGTAATTGTAAAGGATAAAACTACCATCATCAAGGTTTTTATAAAAATTGGAGTCAAGCTACCAACACTTGAACTCCAAACTTTCGATTGTGTAATTATGCACAATTATAAGAGACTGTCCGCGATTTGTCAAATAGATTTAAGCACCGCCTCTCCCCTACGGGTTGACTTGATTCTGCTACCAAGACATCTTATTTCGCTTTTGGTTTTCTCTTCTTCCTACGACCCCACAAATATTTGACAATATCATCAAAAAATGGGAAACCGACGATGACACCAAGCACCGAGCCAATCACTCCGGATGTACGCACAAAATTGACTGAAAAGCCGAAGAAATCTACCGCTTCAATATCCACAATTTGAACAGATACAGGCATTCGGCTTTCTTCTCCACTGATACGGTCTACAAAAACCAAATACAGCCAAATCGTTCCGCGATATTTGCCAACCTGACTTGAGCGAATGCTCCAATAAAATGTGACTGGTTCGCCTTGCCGCATCGGCTGATAAACATTCCCAGATGGTTCTACTTGTATGCCAGCAATATCAAAGCGAGTTTCTGCGCCGACATTATGCGTTTCATATAAATTAGGGATTTGAATCACTTCGCCAGTAATTACATTTTCTTGATAAAAAGCAGTTGGTGTGATGTTACCCAAATCATCTACTTCTAAAGTTAAGCGGACAATATCACTTCCTGCATCAGCTTTGATTTTTGGAGGGAATTCTAAAGTTAATCTGCGTGTTTCGAGTAAAGCAGGTTGCAATGATGGTGACTGTGGGGTTGAAGCAGTAATAGGCTGAGTAGGTGGAATTTCTGTAATTGTATGGCTCGGAGATTCAGTTGCAGGCACCCCCCCACTACCGCAAGCAGATAATATAAAAATTATCGTGCCGATGACGAAGAGTAGAAAAAGTTTAGGCGTAGAAAAATGTCGAACAATCACGAAACAGGTATCCCGTTAAGGTGAAGCGAAGACGGCGTTGGCAATTGCATCTCTTGCGGAGAAATTTCTTGAATGCGCGTTTCAGTTCGATTGGGTGAAAATCCCCATATCAAAAGTGAGATGGAAATAGTAAAAATAATAATTGCGAGAATGAGTCTTATTTTTTTCATAATTGTCTTTTATGTCATTGCATTGAGATTGCTTCGGGCAAAGAGTAAGTGCGCCTTCGCAATGATATATCATCGTCCAACTTCTTCTACCTCAACATACCATTTCACACGAGTACCTACTCTGTCGCGTAATGTCCATGCTAAAGATTTGGGCATGGATTCAAATGTTTGTAAAATTTCTTGAATGCGTTTTGAGATTAAATCTTTTTCTTCATTCGCAAGAGATGTTTTGCTTACAATCTCCTGCACTTTTTCTAAATTGAGAGAAGTGGTTTTATATAACCCCCAATCATTGCCGCATAACTCTGAAATAATATTTAAGTTAATGGTTCCTTCGTCGTGATTTCCAGTTTGGACATTTAATAACAATGAAGCAATATCCATTGCATCTTTTTGATTCAGGTCAATAATTTGAATTTTAGATAAAAACAATTCAGCCAATGGAATGGTCAGCGGGTCGGCTGTGAGGCGGTTTTCAAGCGGAATTTTGTGACACATTTCAAAATCGCCAACGAAAATATCAATTTTCATTTCACTTTCGTCGTGATAATAAATTTGGCGTGTACTGCCATTTAAGATATTGAATTGTTTGTGCGGGGAATATCCAACCGTAGGCATGAAGGATTCAAATTCACGGCGTTGTTTACTAGCAACGACAAAATCTAAATCACCATATTCACGAATAAACAGAGGATGATTTTTTTTATTATGCACATGAACTGCTAACCCACCAATGGTGCG
>JAEURF010000309.1 GCA_016789205.1 Anaerolineales bacterium | reverse complement strand
CACTCCAGTGGAAGCACTTGTGAGATTTAAAGAAGAGATGGCGAAAAAGTGAGATGTCATTGCGAGGAAGACTTTAGTCTGACGAAGCAATCTTATGATTAAGTGTGGGATTGTTTCGCCACTAAGAACAAGAGCGTGGCTCGCAATGACATGGTTATCAAGCAAACTGTTCTAAATTAACAGCCACTAACGGAAGCGCTTCGTCCACGAATTTATCGAGGGCGGGGCGTTTTTTCATGTGGCTGTAATGAGAGGCTAATCCATAAATTGCCCATGAGGCAACCGTAGCGGGGATTTCTGTTGAGATTTTTACTTTTGATTGACTTAACCAATGCGATAACAATCCAAAAATTTGTTTTTTGATTTGCGCTTCGACTAACGATTCAAATTGTTGATGCGGTTGTGCGCAGTCTGAGTGGATGCGGCTGAGAAATTCGCACACAGCCAAAATCAGATTTCTCAAATTGTCAGGGGAATAATGACAAACATCCAAAGTTCTTTTTTTAATTTCATTACGAAACATCTGATTGATTGAATAATCAAGCAAAGCATATTTATCTTGAAAATGTGCATAAAACGTAGCACGATTGATTTGTGCTTTGTCTGTCACATCTTGTACGGAAATATTCTCGAAGTTTTTTTCGGCGAGTAAACTGCCAAAGGAGTCAAGAATCAGGCTTCGCGTCCGTATGACGCGTGGGTCTAGTTTTTCATTTGGGTTTGGCAACATTTTGTCTCCTTTGTTGCTTTGTCAACAAAACTGATGATTTGTTGGTTGACGAGAGGGGTATGAATTGGTACATTTGCAACATCTGTTGTTTAGGCAACGGATGTATATTATCAGACTAGTGTTGCACAGTCAAGTTAAATCTAAAGGAGAAATTTTAATGGTAGCAAATATTCAAGTTTCAGATAAGTTATTTTCGGAAATCGCTTCAGATGAGCAAATCAAACGCACGGCGCAAGCCTTAGAAGCAAACGGCATCAAAACATTGATTGCTGAAAATTCAGAAGATGCAAAAAAATTATTTTTTGAACTCGTACCTGAAGGTGCCGAAGTATTTTTAGGTTCTTCAGTGACGTTGGAAACATTGGGGATTCAAAAAGAAATTGACACATCAGGTCGCTTTGATGCACTGCGTCCAAAAATGTTTGCAATGAATCGCGAAACACAAGCGCGTGAGATTCGCAAATTGGTTGGTGCACCAGATTATGCCGCAGGTAGTGTTCACGCCGTAACAGAAGATGGGCATGTATTGATTGCATCGAATACTGGCAGTCAACTTGGCGCATATGCCAACAGTGCAGGCAAAGTGATTTGGATTGTGGGTGCGCAAAAACTTGTTAAAGATTTGAATGAAGGCTTGAAGCGAATCAATGAGTATGTTGTGCCACTTGAAGAAGAACACATGCAGTCGCTTTATAAAGTCAGCACAAATGTTAGTAAATTGTTGATTATCAATAAAGAAATTAAACCAAATCGCATCACAATGATTATTATGAAAGAAAAAATCGGTTTCTAAAAAAATCAATATTGAGGAGAAAAGAAAATGAACATCGCTTTATGGATTGTGCAAGGATTATTAGCCGCAATGTTTGCAATGGCAGGACAAGCAAAAACATTTACACCTGCCAAAGTTCGTGAAAACCCACAAATGACTTGGGCACATGGAAAGACCGACAACTACATTCGCTTTATTGGTGTTGCTGAATTGCTTGGGGCAGTAGGTTTAATTTTGCCACTTATCACTGGCATTTTGCCATGGCTCACTGTGCTCGCCGCCATTGGTCTTGGCTTAATTCAAGCCCTTGCAATTTTCACAGTACATTTGCCAAAGAAAGAATATCAAGTTATTCCTGTAAACATTGTTTTGCTCGCACTGGCTGTGTTTATTGCGTTCGGACGTTTCAACTTGTTTTCGTAATGGCTAGTGTGTCACTCTGATTGATACTCAGCATGACACGAAATGGATTTATAATGATTAAAGATATGACAACAACTCAAAAAACTGATTTTTCGCTTCATCCCGACGTGGGAGTTGGTGCTGTCACCTTGACAGTTGCCAATCTTGAGAATCAGATTCGCTTTTATCAAGAAGCATTGGGATTAAAACTCCACTCTCGTGATGGAAACAAAGCCACATTGGGTTCTGAT
>JAEURF010000308.1 GCA_016789205.1 Anaerolineales bacterium | reverse complement strand
CAAGAAATTATCATCACCAACTGGTTTGACAACCCCCGGCGCATTCGCCGCAGAAGTTTCTAAAGCAACATTTGGGGTTTTGATTACTTCCAATGCTTCGCGTAAAAATTTGACATTAAACGCAATCAAAACACTGCCGCCATCAACAGTGGCTTCAACAATAGTTTCATTTTTACCAGTTTCTTCAGAAGTTGCAGAAATTTCAACTTCGCTGGGTTGCATATCACCCTTTGATTCTTTAATATCAAGGCGGGCAACATTTGAACCTTCGCGTGCAAAAATTTCTGCTTGTTTACAAGCTTTAAGCAACGCCGCCGTAGAAACCAATGTGCGTGATTTGTAACTACGTGGAATGATTTGATGATAATCCGGAAACGTGCCATCAATTAATTGTGAAACAACTTCCACGTCTTTCACGCGGAATAAAACTTGTCCACGATTCTTTGGTACAACCATATAAATCGGTTCTTCGGGGTCATTAGCAACACGAGCCAATTCATTTAATGCACGTGCTGGAATAATAATGTTGAGCGGGCTGGAAATACTTTGTGCCAATTGCGCCTTGCGGACGGATAAACGAAAACCATCTGCCGCCGCCATGGTCACTTTATCTTTTTCAACATTCATCAACACGCCCATCAAAACAGGACGCGCTTCATCGGTTGAAGATGCAAATGCAACTTGATGAATCATTTCTTTGAAGTCAGCAACATTTAATTGCACAGCATCTTTCATTTCAGGTGTAGGCAATGGCGGAAATTCTTGCGCATCAATACATTTAATATCGTTATTCGATGTGCCACCTTTGACATGCAAAGTTTGCGTTTTAACATCCAACGTCAGTTGAACTTGGTCACCGGGTAATGTATTCACTAAATCTGAAAGTGTGCGTGAAGGCACAGTTGTTGAACCATTTTCATCAATACGCGCAGGAATCCAACAAGTGATGCCCAATTCTAAATTGGTGGCAGAAAGTCGCAAACGACCTTCATCGGTTGCAACTAAAATGTTTGATAAAACAGGAAGGGTACTGCGCGGCGAAACTGCGCGCGAAACAATACTTAAACCACGAGCCAGATTCTCTTGAAGGACAGTTACTTT
This sequence comes from Anaerolineales bacterium, assembly GCA_016789205.1. Classification (GTDB taxonomy): domain Bacteria; phylum Chloroflexota; class Anaerolineae; order Anaerolineales; family Villigracilaceae; genus Villigracilis. Next base: position 1,069 of record JAEURF010000308.1, on the reverse strand, counting down.
CATAGTTTGCCTCGAGTCAAATTTTTTGAAAGTATATCATTAAGTTTAGAGAGTGCGTCGCGCCTTGCAAATCAGAATCATTCAAATAAAAAGACTCTGCCTAAACATAGACAGAGTCCAAATTTTGAAGCGCGACGCACCCCGGCTAAAATCCCGTCACCATTGAAACGCCAAATAACAACAACATCGCCAGCAACTGACACGCAAACAACGCCGCAAACACATAGGCTACATACGTCCAAACTGATGTCATTCGTTTTGGAGATTGCGGGCGGACTTCTTGCCCTTCTGCCATTGACTTAGCAACATCCACCGCTTGCTCAAAATCATTCATCCAAAACACGCCCGCCGCTTCATCACTGACTATCAACTTGTTCCCGCTATAAGACCTTATCCACGCTTCAACATTTTCTGGCGTATTCACAGCCAATGACCCCGGCAAAACGATTACATCAGCCTTTATATCGCTTGCAATCTTGTCATTGGCATTGATGATGGTCAACGGAACTTTTGGCACGCGTTTTGCAAACATGGTTTTAACTGATTCGCCAAAACTCCCATTATGGTCAAAGACCAAGACATTAAATTGAGATTGTTTTTCTTCCAACACATCGGCTTGAGATTCACCATCTTTTCGCAAAGCGGATAAATGATAAAGAAGCAAAACTACAAACACTACCAAACTCATTAAATTGTTGAGGATAGTTTTCAACAAATCAAATGTGTCGCCGCCTAAAATTGCATTAATGAGATTGAAGACCAATGCGCCTGCTGAAAACATGCCACCAATCACACAGGCAAACAAGACTAAATATAAATAAGATTTGCGAATCACAGACCTGCGAGCATGGTCTGATAAATCTCCGCTGGAGGTGGCTTGCTTTTGGATTGGAGACCACGTTAACAACCATGTTGGCAAACCAACCATTAACAAAGCCAGAGATGCAGAAAGCGGTTGAGAAAATCCGCTAGTAGAGAGATATGTATCGCTGACAACTAAATCAATTAATAATTAGAACAGGGAAATTAAGCCACAGATTGTGGCAGAAAGACCAAGCAGAGCAAGAAT
>JAEURF010000307.1 GCA_016789205.1 Anaerolineales bacterium | reverse complement strand
GGCTTCTACAAATTCTTTGAGTGCATCTTGTGTGTAACCTGTGTAAAACAAGTCGGGATATGAAGCTAGGGAAGTCCGCAATACATCTGCTAGTTGACTTGCTTCTTGTAATTGTGTATTCATGCCTTCAATATCATCACGATGGACGGCGCGAATCGCCAGTGAGCAAGCACGCGTTAACTGACGCGCTTGTGCAAGGGCTTGGTCTCGCGCAGAGGTACGTGCGTCAAAATTTTTTCTAATCTGCTCGACAATGCTTTCAAGTTTTTGCATGGTTATTCTTTAGGTGGTTCAGGTGTTGGACCTTGAAAAGGTTTGAATAAATTATCTGCAAGTGTGGAGTTGGTAGGAATGTTGATTTCGCCAAATGCGGCTTCGTAGCGCGCAAGGTTTTCGGTAAGCGCTCGGACTAATAATTTTGCACTGAGTGGCGTCATCACCACGCGTGAGCGGATTTTTGCTCGCGGTTCGCCGGGCAAAAGATGTGCAAAATCAAAGACAATATCAGATGGCGAATGTGCAATGCGTGCAAGGTTGGCATACACAAGTTCTAAATCTGCTGGTAGTTCGAGGGTGGGTGAAACTGGTTTTTGGGGAATGGGAGGAGTTGTCATAATTTTTTATTATAAAACGTCCCGCAGATTTATTTGTAGAGGTAATACGAATCTTGAAAACCTGCGGGATGTTTCCTGATTAGAATGGAATATCATCTTCCGGCGGAAGTTCAGCCATTTCCATGCCGCCGCCACCTGCAACAGGTCCGCCTTCACTGTCTCCACGTGAGGAAAGGAAGCGCACAGTTTGTGCGGTCACTTCAAAGGATGAGCCGGCAGTGCCGTCTTGTTTCGTCCAAATACGCGGACCGCCTGTAGCCTTATCTGGAGTAAGGCGACCTTCAATCAAAACTTTTGAGCCCTTCTTTACATATTGATTACAAACTTCAGCTGTTTTTCCCCAAGTTGAAACGCGAAACCAAATTGTTTCTTTAATCTGCTCTCCATTCCCTGATGTATATTGACGATTGGTTGCAACTGAAAACGAAGTGACTGCCTGACCCGACGGCGTATAACGCATTTCAGGGTCTTTGCCTACATTGCCAACGATAATAATGGTGTGATACATGTGCATCTCCTTAAGTTTAGGTACCCGTCGAAAAACGGCGGGGAAATGAAACAAAATGTATTGTACTCTCACTTGCTTTATTTGTTAATCAAAATAAGTGGGTTAAGATTTAAGTAAGAGACCCGAAACTTCAAATCATCTATACTATAATAAAAAAATGCCTAACCACAAAGGAGAAAACATGAACTTGAGTCTTAAACATTATGGGATTATTCTAGGAGCGCTTCTCGCCGCATATTTCCACCTGATTCTCTACCCAGACATTGGCTTTACCCTCAACGGACTTGGCTATCTTGGTTTGCTGGGTGCATACTTTTTACCGATTCCATTTTTCCAATCACGCCATAAACTGGTTTGGTGGGGATTGATTGGCTACACTGTGTTGACCATTGTCCTTTGGGTTATCATGGGGAACAAAACATTTGTGGCAGGTACAACCAGTGCGATTGGATATTATGCCAAAGCCGCTGAGGTTCTTTTATTGGCTTGTCTTTGGGCAGATAAACCGAAATAAATTTAATAAAGAAATCCACTTCAATACAGAATGCAACGCGATAGGATTTCTGCCTAGTTGCATTCTGTGTTTTTATATATTATGAATAGTTATCCTATGGAATGGACAATAGAATACATCGCTGAACAGCAACTGATATGTATAAAAACAAAAGGGATTTTAACGCGCGAATCAGCAAATGCGATGCTGAAAGATGTTGTCCAAGCCATGGAGATACATGCATGTCAAAAACAACTTGTTGACCATCGTGACACAACTTTTAGTTTAAGCGTGTTGGAATATTACGAACGCCCGGATGTCAACCGAGAAATCGGCATGTCTTACACATGGAAAATTGCCATGGTCTTCAAAGAATTGAACGAAAACACGCGCTTCATGGAAACCGTCTTTCGCAACCGCGGATATAATTTTCATCAATTCGATGATATTGAAAAGGCGAGGGAATGGGTTTTAAGTGAATAGTTTCTACAACGGAGTCTTCGCTGGAATCCCTGCTTTGCGTGGATAACCTTCCGGTGTGGCATTCACTTTATCTATC
>JAEURF010000306.1 GCA_016789205.1 Anaerolineales bacterium | reverse complement strand
AATCCATGATAATAAATCATGGATTGATGTGTTTTTAACTTTATCTTGTAAAAAATATTCAATCGCTTTCACATCGTGACGGGTGACTTGCTCATGCTTGCGAATGGCTTCAGCATCTTCTGATGAGAAATTTGATTTAATGGATTCAAGTTGTGCGGATTCGGAATCTGTCAGATGGCGAAAAAGGCTTGTTTTGGAAAGAGCAGCTAAAAAGTCAAGTTCGACGCGAACCCGATCACGTAGAAAAGCATATTCGGAAAAATATCCAGTTAATGGTGCAGTTGTTTCTGCGTAGCGACCATCCAATGGAGTAAGTGCGTGAAGGTCAGTCATATGTTTATTGGTATCCTGAAATGATTGTATCGTAATGCGCGCTAGCTTTGAAGCCTTTGACCACGAGTTTTTTTCTTTGCTCGACGCGATGCAATTGCTTTACGGCTCATTCAAAGTAGAAGTGTAGTGGAATCAGGTCATGGGGTGGATTTAAACATCGTTGCCCCTTTTTGGAAATCCATCTGTCGTGTAGGGTCCGTTCTGCTTTAGACCACACGCCGAATGAATATATTGAATTGGAAGAATATGCAAAGGCAATGCAGGTATTAAAAGATGCCTTGATTCAATTGGTGAAATAAATCAATTATTGGAATACAAATGACTGCCTGATATTTTGTGCCGAGCCGCAATTTCTTGCGTAATTTACTATGGACAAAGATAAATGGGTAAACACACAGAGTCGCTACATCCATGACGATAAATAAGAAATTCAGTTTTAGCATTTTTCCTCTTTAGCAAGATGTAGCACGTAAAAAACAGACCATCTTCTTTATTGCTATCCAACTGAGTCATCAAACATATCTTTGATACGTTTAACTTTTTGGCGGTTGACTTCATGCTCCGCTACACGTTGATTGAATTCAACTTCATCAATGATGACAATGTCCGGCGGATTTTGAGCAGAAAGCAATAAGGCGGCATCATCTCTTAATTTAATGTCGTCAAAAACATTTAATAAGGCTCCCGCAACTTGACTCACAAATCTATGGTCGCTGACTTTTGTGCTATCCACAGGTGGCGTTGCGATTGGTTCAGGAGGCTTGTTATAAACGACCCTGACCATCACTTTACCATTATCAATAAATGGATAATCTACATGGGTTGGTAATTCAGCAAGTTGTCCGCGGTCTAAGATAAAGGCGTAACGGAGTCCATCACTGTTGCAAGATACAATTTGCACTTGCAGTTCATTTGAAAGGTCGCGCAAGAGGCGTGAGTCAAAATAATTACTAAATGGGATTGATGTATGTGTAGCAATATAGGAATTGTTAAGAATGCCAAATAATACAATCATGCCGGTTTCTGGGTCTTGAGTTAATCGCCAACGCTTGAAGCGTGGTAATAAGCCCCATTTTGTCAAAATAGTTGACACCGTAGCTCTGATGCGTCGTACTTGTCCTGCAAAATGACGCGGGTCAGTGATTTGTGTCATGGTCGTCATCCTTTTTATCATCTTTTAACAAGTTACGTTTTACTTCATCAAGCCATTCAGGTACTTGGTCATAATCATCTGGGCTGGTCGTTTCGTAACTTTCATCAATCACATCATTATCAAGGTATCGCAATTGATTGCGATGTTCATGTGGCAAGATATGCACAGTCTCAGGTGGTGCGGCGAGGATACGTTGATTATCTTGTTGAATTTTCATCCAGCGCCAGAATCCAAAAAATATAAATCCAACCAATAAGACAAAAAACATGGGAAGACACCAGCGCCATAGAAAAGCAATCGGCGCTTGATTTTGTTCTTCACGCAATTGAGAAGTTGCAAGAGCAGATTGAGTTTGAGTAGCAATGTTGTTTGCAATTGCTGTTTGTGTACCTGCGGCGATAATCTCACTAGCTTGTTGATTTAATATGACCAACGCATTGGATGTCGCCAAGTCTGACATTTGTGTTTGTCGAATCGCATCTTGCGTAAGTGCGGCACTTTGTGTTGAACCTGCGGCATTGATTGTCGCCTGTGCATTGGCACGCACAACTTCAGCCGTACCCGCAATTTGCGCGGCAATCACATTGGCATTGTTTTGACTTTGCGTTTGTGCCGCACTTAACGTTGCATTGGCTGAATTAACGGTGGCTTGTGCATTGGCACGTAAAATTTCAGCAGTAGCCGCGGCTTGGTTAT
>JAEURF010000305.1 GCA_016789205.1 Anaerolineales bacterium | reverse complement strand
GTGAACCTGCTCGCTCAGCGTGAACAGTGCCGACATTGGAAACGACTCCAATATGTGGCAAGGCAATATCACATAGAAATTGAATTTCACCTGGCACATAAAATCCCATTTCCAATACGGCGCGTTCGTAACCTGAACCCAATTTCAAAATCGTTAATGGCAAACCGATTTCATTATTCAAATTGCCGGGGCTTTTGAGTGTGCGATATTTAATCCCAAGCACTTCTGCAACCATTTCTTTGGTAGTAGATTTGCCCACACTGCCAGTAATGCCGATTACTTTCAAATCTAATTTGCGGCGCCAAAAGCGGGCGATTTGTTGCAAAGCAGATAAAGTGTTATCCACACGTAGGCATAATGGAGACTCAAAGCTGAAGCTTGAATCAAATTGAACATCGCCACGCAGGTTAAACGTGCGGAAGGAAGCGTTTACGTCTTTTTGAATTAAAGCAAAAGATGCCCCCCGCTTAAATGCATCTTCAATGAAGTCATGTCCATCTACCTTTTCGCCGGGCATCGCAACAAACAATGAACCCGGAATCACCTGACGTGAATCAATCGCCGCTTCTGTGATGACCGCATTGGCATTCACTGGGCGAATGGTTGTTAGGGCTTCGAGAACATCGGCAAGAGTAAGCATATTATTGTGAGGCAATTTGCTGTCGAATAAAGTCCGGCGGAATATCTAACAAGATAACAGTTTTTTGTGCCATCTCTGAAAAAACGGGAGCGGCTGTTTCAGCACCCCAAGGTGATACAGTTGGTTTTTCAAGCCAAACATAAATCATAAATTGTGGGTCATCAATAGGTCCCCAACCAATAAACGAAGCATTGGTTTGAGAAATATCGTAAAAACCGTTAACTGGAATTTCAGCCGTACCCGTTTTACCTGCAATACGATAGCCCGGTACAAGTGCTAACGATGCTTCAGACTCTAGTGAAAGCGCAAGCATTTCAGTTAATGTATCGGCCGTTTGAGCAGAAATTGGCGTACCAGCAAATTGCGCCGGCACATCATATTGACGACCATCACGCACCATGCCGAACAAAACATGAGGCGTGACCATGCGTCCATCATTCGCCACTGCTGAAACTGCCGCCATCATTTGAATTGGCGTCACTGCAACACCTTGACCAAATGAATTTGTACCTAAATCAACAGGATACCAATCCGCATCACCCGGGATTTTGAGCCTGCCAGCTGATTCCCCAGCCAAATCTATGCCTGTGAGATGACCCAAACCAAACGCATCCATGTAGGTATAAAAATTGTTTGCACCCATTTGTGTCGCCAAATTGACCATACACACGTTCAACGAATGTTGCAAACATCCAACCATGTTTTGTACACCCCACGGGTTACGGTCCCAGTTTTGAATCGTCACTCCACCAATCAGAACAGCGCCGGTATCTAAATAGGTTGTATTCGGTGTAACCGTATTTGTATCTAACGCCGCCGCCATAGTTAAGATTTTTAAGACAGAACCCGGTTCGTATGTTTTTGAAATGGCTGGATTAAATTCGGTAGCATTGTTATAGACTGTGTCATAGTTCCAAAAGTTATTGAGATTCATGCGGCGAGAGACTGCAATCGCCAATAATTCACCCGTTTTCGGATTCATAATCACGATGGTGCCATCTTGTGCGCCATATTCAAGCAAAGCATTATCTAAAATATCTTCTGCGGCGGCTTGTAAATCACGATTGATGGTGAGAATCATGGTCGTGCCATCCGGCACATGTGGAATTTCATAGGCTTTGTTTGGGTCTGTCGGAATCAAAACGCGCACGGCATTGCCTGCTAACAAATTATCATAATTTTCTTCAATGCCAAAATAACCTTTGCCTTCACGGTTGACAAAGCCAAGAATGTTAGAAGCCAGCGCATTTTCTGGGTAACTGCGTTGTGGATGAGATTTGAATTGTAAACCGGTCAAACCGCCGGTTGTGCCAGTTGCGGCTTGTTCTTGTAAAGCACGTTTCAATTCTTGTAAATTTAAGGCTTTTTGTGCATCTACAAAATCTGCAAGCACCAAATAAGATAAACCCTCTGGTGGAGATTGAATGACATTGATTAACTGGTCATAATTTAAACCCAGTTCTCTACTGACTGCAAATGCAATCGCATGTGGGTCAGTGACTGTGTTCAAATCTATACCTATTTCGTAAACAGTTTTTTGACCTGCTAACAAACGTCCATTG
>JAEURF010000304.1 GCA_016789205.1 Anaerolineales bacterium | reverse complement strand
TGTGCCACTCAAGCATGAAGATATGATGGAGTGGTATACGCTAGTAAGTTCAGGCAAACCTTACTACGACTCAACTGATAATTTCCCCGATGACTGGGCAAGCAAAGAAAGCCGCAAAGATATCAAAACTTTATTAGATGTACCCATTTTTGTGGATGGCAACTGGTGGGGCGTGATTGGTTTTGATGATTGCACGCGCATCAAACCTTGGTCACAAGTGGAAGTACATGCCATGCAAATTGCCGCAGGTTTGCTCGGCTCATTAATCAAACGCCAAAAAGCAGATGAAGAAATTAAAGCCTCTGAAGATAAATTTCAGACGACATTTCACGAGACGCCTGTGCCAATGGTGATTGGCAGAATCTCAGACCGCCACATTCTTGACGTCAACTTGGCTTTTTCAACTTTGACAGGCTACACCCGTGAAGAAGCAATCAGCCGTTCTGGTACAGAGTTAAAGTTGTGGGCAAATAAAACTGAACAAGAAGCTCACCATGAATTAATTGCCAAGCAAGGTTTTTTACGCGAATACAAAGCGCACATCCGCAAAAAAACTGGAGACGTGGCAGTGGTTTTACTTTCAGTTTCATCTATCAAAATCAAAGATGATGATTGTTTGCTATACACAATTTATGAAATCACAAAATTAGAGCAATTGCTTACCGAATTGCAAGATAAAAACAATGAGCTAGAGCGGTTTACTTACACTGTCTCACATGATTTGAAAGCCCCACTGATTACAATTGGCGGGTTTGCAGGTTTGCTTGCGCGTGATGTTAAAAGTGGGAATTTAGACAAAGCCAACCGCAGTATTGACCGAATTTTGGATGCAGTCTCCAAAATGGAACGACTCTTAAATGAATTGCTTGAACTCTCGCGCATTGGGCGGATGATTAATGAACCGCAAGAAGTGCCTTTTGAAGAAATTGCAAAAGAAGCCGTCGGCTTGACTCAAGGCAGACTACGAGCAAGCAATATTCCCGTAGAAATTGAAGCGGGCTTGCCAAATGTCAAAGTAGACCGCGCAAGAATCGTTGAGGTCTTACAAAATCTTTTAGACAATGCCGCCAAATTCATGGGCGAGCAAAAAAATCCTAAAATCAAAATTGGGATGCGCAAAGAAAATGAGCGTTTGGTGTTTTTCGTCCAAGATAATGGCATAGGTATTGACCCTGTTTATCACGAGCGCATCTTTGGTTTGTTTAATAAATTGGAGTCAAACTCAGAAGGCACAGGGGTTGGGCTGGCACTTGTGAAAAGAATTATTGAATTTCATAGTGGTAAAGTTTGGGTTGAATCAGAAGGGATGAATAAAGGTTCTATGTTTTGTTTTACATTGCCGTTGGTATAAAATAAAAACTCCCTTACGGGAGTTTTATGCGCTGGAGAGGACTTGAACCTCCACGTCTTACGACACACGCACCTCAAGCGTGCCTGTCTGCCAATTCCAGCACCAGCGCGAGAACAGGGCGTATTATAATCGGCTTACTTTTATTGTCAAGCAGATAAACTTATAGGAGATTTTTATGGCGCGAATCGTTGTAGATGCAATGGGCAGTGATAATTTTCCATCACCGGATGTAGAAGGTGCAGTACAAGCCGCACGCGAATATGGCGTAGAAATTATTTTGGTTGGTGACGAAAAAATTATCAAGCCTGTGTTAGCAAAGCAAAACACGCAAGGTTTGAAAATTTCAATTGTTGACGCGCCAGAAATGTTGACGATGGAAGATAAAGGTGAAGGGTTGGTATTAAAAGCACGCGCCAAAGATTCAAAAAACTCGATGGCGGTCGGCATGGATTTGGTCAAGAATGGTCAAGCCGATGCGTTTGTGACAGCGGGCAACACAGGCGCCGGTATGGTGACTGCCCTCTTTCGCCTCGGACGTATCCGCGGAGTTGACCGTCCCGCGTTGGCACCTATCTTCCCTACAGCCACTGGCACCTGCGTTGTGCTAGACATTGGTGCGAATCCAGATTGCAAACCGGAAAATCTTTTACAGTTTGCTATCTTAGGAAGCATCTACGCTGAAAAAGCACGTGGCGTGAATAAACCAAAAATCGGATTGGTTTCAAATGGTGAAGAAGAAGGCAAAGGCAATGAGTTGGTCAAAGCCGCCACACCGTTGATTAAAAATTCTGGCTTGAATTATTATGGCAATGTCGAAGGCAAAGAAGTCATTGGTGGCAAAGTGGACGTGGCAGTGACCGATGGG
>JAEURF010000303.1 GCA_016789205.1 Anaerolineales bacterium | reverse complement strand
GTCTCGATCATTTCTCCTAGCCCCAGCCTTTTCGATGCAGAGACTTTCAACACAGTAGTAGCCTTGCTTAATAATTTTGCATATTCATTTTCACGCGCAGACTCATCGTCAGCTTGTACCATGTCTATTTTATTTAACACAAGCAGAAGCGGAGCCCGACGCGGAAGTTTGTTTAATAAGTCAGCGATTGAAATATCTTCATCCGTTGGGGAGGAGAATGAATCCACAAGCCAGAGAATCAAATCTACGCCATTTAATGATTCTTGTGCTTCCTGATTTAAGAATTCACCCAATTTATGTTTGGATTTATGGATGCCGGGTGTATCTACAAAAACAATTTGGGCATTCGGAAGTGTGAGAATACCCAATTGTTTTTTTCGTGTGGTTTGCGGACGTGGCGAAACCGCCGCAATTTTTTGACCCAACAACGCATTCACCAATGTTGATTTACCAACATTCGGGCGACCAATAATGGCTACAAAACCTGACTTATGTTCACTCATGCAGTTTTCTTTTTATAGTTGACGACGACTAGACTCATAATGATGAGTATTGTACCTGCAATTAACTGCCATGACAGTTTTTCATTGAGAAAGATAACGCCGAGCAACACACCGCCTACTGGAAATAAATATGTGACCAATGATGCGCGTGTTGGACCAATTTCATGAATCAAGTAATACATCATAATCATAGCTAAGCCTGAACCTAAAATACCAAGCCATAATGCGGCGACCCATGTAATTGGTAATTGCGGAATTTCAAATGGTCTTTCAAAAATTGGACCGACTAACCACATCAAAATTGCGGAAGTGGTTAAGAGACCAACTCCGCGCATGACGTTGTTGATGTGGGTTGTATATTTTCTAATCCCAACTGCGCTCAAGCCATAAAAGAAAGAGGCAAGTATGACAGCAACTTGACCAATAATGGAAGCATGTGCGCTAGCGAGTAAATCTTTACTTAATAAAATTATCACGCCGCCAAAACCAATTAACAAGCCAAGCGTTTTTTGAAATGTGATTTTGTCGTCACTTAACCAGAAGTGAGCAATGATGAGTGTGAATAGTGGAACAGTTGCATTAAGAATCGATGCGACTGCTGAGTCAATGGTTTGTTCACCCCATGAGATTAAGAAAACGGGAATGGCTAAACTCAACGGTCCAAAAATTGCAAAGATCCCCCAATCTTTCCAATCACGAGAAAATGGAATCCCTTGAAAGTAAGCAATCACACCTGCTGTCAATGCGCCGAATAACATGCGAAAAGCAACTAAAGACATCGGTCCAACTTCTTGCACACCAATCTTAATCCAGAGAAAAGAAGAACTCCAGATGATGCCTAATAAAATAAAGACAACCCATTGTTTTGTTTTCAATTTTGCTCCTTTTTAATTGTGTCATTGCTTCGGGTGATGTTCTTCACCCAAAGCAATTTCTTAATAATTTTAAGCTAGGGAATATATTCTCGCGACCCGATTCTTGCTGTTTTTATTACAAGAATAAATGTTCTAATATTCGCCCAGTATAACACTTCACTCTTTGATTAGATGTGCAAACCATAGCAATTCTTCCCTTCTCTAGTAGGTTGTTATCCTTTTCGATTAAGATTAATATCAGCAAAATCCAATTACAGGTGACTTATGGAAAACACAAATCAAAATTGGGCAAGGCGTTTTTATACATTATGGACTGGTCAAGCACTTTCATTACTCGGCAGTCAATTGGTGCAATTCGCTATTATTTGGTATCTGACTCAAGAAACTAATTCAGCAACCACATTAGCAATCGCATCTATGATGGGCTTATTGCCAACTGTTCTGCTTTCACCCTTCATTGGAACTTGGGTAGATAGAGGCAATCGTAGATTACTCCTCATCGTCGCAGATGCGACTGTTGCAATTGCTACGTTAATCCTCGCAATTCTTTTTGCATTAGACCTTGTTCAAGTTTGGCATATTTATGTCGCCTTGTTTATTCGTGCAGTGGCTGGTGGCTTTCATCAATCTGCATTTGGTGCATCGGTTGTTCTGCTTGTGCCAAAAGACCAACTCGCGCGTGTGCAAGGATTTAATCAAGCTTTACATGGCGGCTTGAATATTATCTCCGCGCCGTTAGGTGCTTATTTGCTTGAAGTGTTATCTATGCAAGGTATTCTCGGCATTGATGTTTCCACTGCGATTCTTGCGATTGTCATTTTGTTATTTTTTCAAATTCC
>JAEURF010000302.1 GCA_016789205.1 Anaerolineales bacterium | reverse complement strand
GTTCAAGCAAAACCGCAAGCCCGTCTTTTACACCTAAATCATGACCATAATCAGTTGTATCTTGTGCAATTAAAACTAATTCACGCACGCCTGCATCACGCAATTGACGTGCTTCACTGATAATAGATTCAACAGGACGCGAAACAGCCGTGCCTTTGATTAATGGAATTGCGCAAAACGCACACGGTCGGCGACATCCATCTGCCACTTTGATATAAGCACTTGCACCCGCCACACTGACTCGTAATGTATCGTTTTCATCAATACCCACTGTTTTGACTTCTGGCAAATGATAAATTGGTTCGGGATGTTTACTCTTTCGCAATTCTGTAACAACTTGCACAATATCCATCCAACGACGTGTGCCGAGAATGCCATCAATACCCGGTACTTTTTGTGCAACTTCAACCCCATAACGTTGAGTCAAACAACCTGCCGCAATCAAAACCTGACCATCACGCTTAGACTTTGATAACTCATCCAAGACACGATATGATTCTGCTTTTGCGGGTCCAATAAATCCGCAGGTATTGACTATCAATACAGAGGCTTTGTTGGGGTCTTCAACCGCATTGTATCCATCACGCAAAAGCAATTGCGCCATTGAGTCAGAATCGACTGTGTTTTTTGCACAACCTAATGAAACCAAATGAAATGTATTTTTCTTAGACACTATATTTTCCTAACTTACAAATTAACTTTGGAGTGAGGGAGCTTGCTCCCGTGCGCCAGCAAACTGGCTAACTCCATAACTACTCTAATTGCCAGTATTTGTCGCCGTCGGCGTAAGGGATGGCGTTACAGTTGGCGTAGTGAGCGGCGTATTCGTCGGTGTTGGCGGAATGGTTGCAGTCGGTGTCGCCACACCAGAAACTAAATATACCCGATTCACCACCTCGCCAGTGCCGCCCATTAAACCTAAGTCTGCACCATTATAAGTCACACGCAAAGCAGAGCCATCACCTGTTAACACCACCACTTGATTTTCTGCCTGAAACACTTGAGTCTCTCGCGGAGCCATACGCCCTTCAAAGACCATAACACCATCAACCGAAACGCGCACAAATACACGCTCTAATGCAAAAAGATTGACAACCACATTCGCATCAATACCCGGTGACGGGGCTAAAAGTGTAACCGCACTGTCAACTTCTGGCGTGCTAATAGAAGGGTCATCTACAACTGCAAAAGTCAATTCAAGAGTAGGCGTTGGCGATGGTAAATCAAATACATCTACAAGTGGAATTACGGTAGGCTCTGCATTTTGTTCGGCTTGCAAACGGACGACGCGCCCCACGCCCCAAATCGCAAGCGTTACCAAAAGCACAATCATCACCAAACCAAAAATTAAATCACCGGCAATAAACATCCGCAACCACGGCATAGATGTAATCACTTGTGTTTGAATTTTTTCACGCGGCGTTTCTGCATATTTTTCATGCCTGCGTGCTTGCAATGCGTCAGCAAAACGCAATAAAACTGCATCGGGGTCTAAATCTAAAAATGCGGCGTAATTTAGTAACATGCCACGCGTTTGCACAGGCGAAGGCAATTTTTCAAACGAACCATCTTCTAATGCTTTTACAAACGGCGCACGCAATTTTGTATGTCGTTCCACTTCATCAATCGTCAGGCTGATTAACTCACGCCGTTCGCGTAATTGCTTTCCAATTTCTGCAAATATCACATCCGCAGGTTGGGTTGGAATTTTTTCTTCTGTAATTATTTCTTTTTCTGGTTCAGTTTCAACTTCATCAACAGATTCGATTTTTTCTGTTTGACGATTAAACCGAAACATGGATGTAAATTTTTCAACCAGACTTCGCTTCGCTTCTCCCTTAATTTCAACTTGCTCGGCTTCGTTGATTTGAGTCTCAGCTTCAAGCGATGATTCTGTTTCAGGAAAAATTGGTTCAGGCGTAGATTCTGTTTTAGGTTGACGACTCAGCCAGCGCGTCCAGAAAGGAGGCGTTTTTTCATCTTCTTCCACCAATGGCGGAAGTTCCGTCTCAACTAAATTAACTTGTGGCAAAGGTCCACTAACCTCTTCAGCAGGCAGTGGATTTTTTTGAATCTCCGCAATTAGTTCATCAATGTTAAGGTCAAGATATTCAGCATAATTTCGCAAAAAGCCGCGCCCTTGCGCGGCAGATGGCATCACCGAATAATCATCAGACTCTAATGCCTGTAAAAATATTTGGCGTATGCGCGTTTCATCAGAC
>JAEURF010000301.1 GCA_016789205.1 Anaerolineales bacterium | reverse complement strand
TTGCCAGTGATTGCATCTGTGACGTTTACACGCGATGATAGAACACTGCTTGGGGATGACCCTGCTAAAGTTGCCACACGAATTGCAGAAGCGGGCGCGGATGTGATTGGTGTCAATTGTTCTGGTGGACCTTCGCAATTGTTGAGAATTTTGAAACAAATGAAGCAAGCCGTTCCCAATGGAAAATTTTGGGTGAAGCCAAATGCAGGTTGGCCCGAACAAGTAAGCGGACGAATTATGTATCCGGCAGATGCAGAATATTTTGGCGAATATGCTTTGTTATTTCGTTCGGCTGGTGCAAATATTGTCGGTGGTTGTTGTGGAACCACGCCACAACATATTGTCGCAATGAAAAAAACATTAGAGTCTACTGCAGTTGAATCCGTTGCCGATATTTCTATTTTGCCAGAAGAAGAAATTTCAACCGAGCCTGTTGCTCAAGCCACACAACTTGCACAAAAACTTGCCAATAAAAAGTTTTCTATATGTGTTGAAATGGACCCGCCGCGCGGACTTTCAACACATAAGTTATTAGCAGGTGCATCATTGCTTCAAGATTCAGGCGCGGATGTAATCAATGTTGCTGATACACCAATGGCGCGCATGAGAATGTCTGGTTGGGCAGTGTGTGATTTGGTGCAACGTCAAATTGGTGTTGAAACTACTTTGCATTTTCCAACACGCGGCAGAAATTTATTACGCGTTCAAGGTGATTTGCTCGCCGCACATGCGCTTGGCATTCGCAATATTTTTGTCGTGATGGGCGACCCCACCGCAATTGGCGATTACCCCGAAGCCGCAGATAATTATGATTTGGTGCCATCTGGTTTAATAAAATTAATTAAACAAGGTTTCAACATGGGCGTTGACCATTCGGGTACGAGTATTGGTCAACCCACAAACTTTTTTGTGGGTGCGGCATTGAATCTTTGCCCGCAAGATGTGGATACCGAAGTTAAAAATTTACATCGCAAAATCAAAGCAGGTGCCGATTTCTTTTTAACCCAACCTATTTATCGCACAGATGATGGACCAAAATTAATTGCGGCATACGAAGCCAAACATGGCAAACTTGATAAACCGATTCTCGCGGGCATTCTTCCACTTGTCAGCGCAAAACATGCAAGCTTTTTGCATAACGAAGTTCCAGGAGTTTTTATTCCAGATGAAACGCTCAAACGAATCGAATCTGCGGGTGAAGGCGCCGCCAAAGCCGGTGTTGAATTGGCTGTTGATTTAATTCAAGGAATCAAATCTTGGGCAAGTGGAATTTACATGATGCCTCAATTCCATCGTTATGATTTGGTTTCCGAAATCATTATGGATGTGAAAGAATAAATTTTTGGAATCAGGGAGCTTGCTCCCGTATTTTCGCCTCTTTCTTGATTTATACTTGTTTCTAATCATTCGACTTGATTCTTAACCCAAACATGGCAAAGCATTCCATCCCACACTTTTTGATAAGTTTTCTACTTAGCTTATGTTTTGCCTACATCATTATCGGATTCTTAAATCCAGTTTTAGATTCACTATTGGCAATTGTCATTGCAACTTTAATCGTAATGACAATCGCTAATGTTTTAATGTATATGTCATTACGAGCCACGCCGTTGTTATTGTGGCGAAGCAATCCTCTTATTTTGTTTTTACCCATTTTCTTTCTTGTGACAATTTATATCTGCCTACAATTCCCTGAAATGTTTGTATGGGAACATATTTCTATTCCGCAACAATATCTTTTGACATTTATTCTAACGGCATTGGTTTCAACTTTATGGAGTCAAGCGGCTTGCCGCTTGATAATGCAAAAGCAAGCTTTTGCAATCCATAATGCTTTAGGAATTTACTTAGGCGGAATGTTCTTCTTCATTCATTTAATTCTCGCTCGTGCATTAAATCACCCCGCCTTAAGTCACAACGTCGTCCTCTTTGAAGCGGATGCCGGTCCATGGATGGAAATTCTCGCCAGCCCAGAAAGCGCACCGATTAATCGCTCTGTACATCCATTAAGTTTAATTATCATTCGCCCAATCATGCGTTTGGCTTCATTTTGGATGGGAGAAAATTATCCACTTGGAGCAATGTTGGTTGTTTCAGTAACCGCTGGATTATGCGTTTTCATGGCATATCTATTTATCAAACGAGCAACCAATTCAAGCACTTATGCTTTTCTTTTTGCAACATTACTTGGTTCAACCGCTTCACATTTACTTTTTGGCTCATTGACC
>JAEURF010000300.1 GCA_016789205.1 Anaerolineales bacterium | reverse complement strand
TGAGAAACAAACTTGTCCACCGTTACTTCGGAATTGATTTTGAAATTATTTGGAAAACGATTCAAGAAGATTTACCTTTCTTAATTTCTTCATTAGAAGAAATTATTAAGCGGGAAACAAATTCAAGTAATCAATCAAAATAACCTTGCTTGCTACTTTAACTTTCCACCTTCACCTCCCTGCTTGCAAATCGCTCAAAGAAAAGCGCGGATATATTAAACCTCTCATCTCGCGTTTACATCGAGAGTTTAATATATCTGTTGCTGAGATGGATTTGCAAGATAAATGGGATGAAACAATTATCATGTGTGCAATGGTTGGCAATGACCATGCTTTTTTACAGTCCGCGCTTCAAAATGTGGCAAAATGGGTCGAAGCCAATTGGTCAGATGGGGATGTATGGGATAGTAAGATAGAATTTGTTTAACCACGAAGGAAACAAAGTATCACAAAGGTTTAATTTGTAACTTTGTGTACCTTCGTGACACTTTGTGGTAAAGGAAAAATTATGGACTTAAAATTAAAAAACAAAATTGCACTCGTCACTGGTTCAACAAAAGGATTGGGGTATGCCGCCGCATTGGGGCTTGCAAAAGAAGGATGCAAAGTTGCAATCAATGCCAGAGATGAAAAAACAGTAAAAAGTGTTGCTGAAAAATTAAGCAAAGAAACCAACACACAAGTTATCGGAATTGTAGGCGATGTCAGTTTGCCTGATGTGCCTGCGAAATTAATTGAACAAACTGTAAACGCTTTTGGCGGTTTAGATATTCTCATCACCAACACAGGCGGCTCAGCGCACGGCTCGATTGATGTTTTAGATGAAGAGCAATGGCAAAAAGGCATTGATTTATATTTGATGAGTCATGTACGTTTGATAAAGTCCGCGCTTCCTTACTTGCGCCAATCTGCTTCGGCTTCCGTGTTAACGATTAATTCCATTGCGGCAAAACAACCGATTCCAAGTTTGTTATTATCCAATAGCATTCGCGCTGGCTCGCTCGGACTCATCAAGTCACTTGCATTAGACCATGGCAAAGACGGGATTCGATTCAATTCCATTCTGCCGGGTTGGACATCCACAGAAAGGGTCGAAGAGTTGTTATCTGCTCGGGCAAAAGCAAACAACTCGACCCTAGAAGAAGAAGCGAAAAAACAAGCAAATGAAAGTGTCTTTGGAAGATTAGCAACTACGGAAGAATTTGCTAACGTCGCAGTCTTCTTAGTCAGCCCCGCCGCGTCGTATGTCACTGGTGTGATGTTAACTGTAGATGGCGGTTCTTATAAAGCGACGATTTAATTTACCTATTACAAATGGATAATGATGAATAAACTTTCAAAATTAACTATTAACTCGCTCACTGTTGCGTTTTTCTTTTTGATTGATAAAGTGCTGGCATTTGTGCGCACAGGAATTATCTCGCGTCAATACTCAGATGATGTTGGCATGTTGGATACATTTAACGCCGCCAACAATTTACCCGATGTTTTATTTGCATTGATATCAGGTGGTGCATTGGCAATGGCTTTCATTCCATTGTTGACAGAATATTTAACAACCAAAGACCGCGCCGCCGCATGGGATTTATTTTCACGTGTCGCAAATTTTGGTTTTGTAGTGACAGGTTCCGTTGCAATCGTCATTGCTATTTTCGCACAACAAATTGTAGATGCAAATTTGGGTATTGCACCAGGCTTTGGTGAAGAACAAAGAAAATTACTAGCTGAATTGATGCGATTAAATTTAATCGGCACAATTATTTTTTCAATCAGCGGATTGGTGATGGCATCCTTACATGCCAATCAACATTTTGTTTTTCCCGCAATTGCGCCGAGTATGTATAACATTGGTCAAATTTTTGGCGCAGTTTTTCTCGTGCCACGTTTTGGGATTTATGGTTTGGTGTATGGGGTCATCATCGGTGCGGCGCTTCACCTTTTGATTCAAGCCCCGATGCTTTTCAAGTTTGGCTTCAAATGGACTCCGTCTTTAGATATTCGTCACACTGGTTTAATAGAGGCTTTGAAATTAATGGCACCTCGTTTGTTAACAATGGGCGGCATTCAAATTATTTTCATTGCGCGTGATAATCTCGCTTCACGGCTTGACCAAGTTGGCGCTGTGACTTCACTTACTTATGGCTGGATGATTATGCAAGTACCTGAGACAATTCTTGGAACAGCCATTGCAACTGCAATTTTGCCAGCGCTTTCAACACTCGCCTCTCGC
>JAEURF010000002.1 GCA_016789205.1 Anaerolineales bacterium | reverse complement strand
AAGAAGCCGATAGATTAACACGCCTGATTGAAGATATGCTTGAGTCGGCGCGTTTGCAAAGTAAGACATTGCAATTCAAGTTTGCTCCCATTCGGCTGGATGCTTTAATCCGCGACGTTGCCACCCGCGTCAACACGCATCATCCCAACTTGAAAATTGAATACAAACTTGAGGCATTACCCTCTGTTCATGGGGATAGCGTGCGCCTTTCACAAGTATTTGAAAATTTATTTAGTAATGCTATCAAATATGCGCCGGACTCAGAGATTATCATTTCTACAAAAGCGCTTAAAAAATCTGTGTTGATTTCATTTGCAGACCACGGCGAAGGCATTCCCGAAGATTTTTTACCCTTTTTATTTGAACGTTTTTATCGCGTCCCCGGCGAGCGTACAGTCACCGGTACAGGGCTAGGATTGTATATTTGCAAACAAATTATAATGGCACATCATGGTAAGATTTGGGTAGAGTCAGTGTTGGATGAAGGCACAACTTTTTTTATCGAATTGCCCGCCGACCCTACACTTTAACAGCTTTCATTTTTGCACTTCAGGAGAATCGTTATGGCAAAGCGCATTTTGATTGTAGATGATGAACCTCGTTATTTACGTCTATTAGAAGCGAACCTGCGCACAGAAGGGTACGAAGTAGCAACCGCTCAAGATGGTATGCAGGCGTTAGAAGTATTTTCAGCACAACCGATTGACTTAGTTTTATTAGATGTAATGATGCCGCGTCTTGACGGATTTGCAACTTGCCAGCGCATTCGAGAGTTTTCTAACGTCCCCATCGTGATTCTCACCGCACGCGGCGAAGAACAAGACCGTGTGCGTGGGCTTGATTTAGGCGCAGATGATTACTTGGTTAAGCCATTTTCTGCAACCGAATTATTAGCACGTGTCCGTGCTGTATTGCGCCGCGCTCAACCTCCGGCAGAGTCCGCCAGTCAGGTGCGCTTCTTCACTCACGATGAATTGAAAATAGATTTTGCACGGGCAGAAGTTTGGCGTGGTGAAGAAGCTATCTCACTTTCGGCTACAGAATACCGTCTTTTATTGCATTTTGCTCACAATATCGGCAAAATCCTCACATCTGAAGAATTATTGAGTAATGTATGGGGAGTTGAATACAAAAATGATAAAGAAATATTATGGGTGAGTATTGCCCGTCTGCGCCAAAAGCTAGAGAAAGACGCGCACACCCCCAAACATATAGTTACACGTTCAGGATTAGGATACTTAATGCCGCCCATCGAAACGTGAGAATGGTAATGAAAGGTTTATGCCCAATAAGATTTTAGTTGTAGATGCAGATGTTGCCAGTCGAAATTTCATCGCACAAAAGTTACTGGGTCAAAACCATGAAGTCTTACAAGCTGGTTCTGGTAAGGAAGGGTTAATCTATGCTTGGCGAGACCTTCCAAACCTCATCATTGCCGACCCAACCATGACTGATTTAAAAGGGGAAGAATTTGCCACCAAATTAAAACAGGATGCACGTACATTACAAGTTCCTTTAATTGCCCTCAGCAGTGACTCAAGCCCTGAGCGCATCAAATCCTGTTTGGATGCAGGCTTCAACGAGTACATCACAAAATCAGGTCAGGCAGTTCCTATGATAAACGACGCCATTCGGCGTTTGCTTGAGTTAAATGGCGATGCAATGAAAAAAGGTGGCGAATTAATTGTCTTCATCAGCGCTAAAGGTGGAACAGGAACTTCATCCCTTTGCGCAAATTTAGCAATGAATATCGCAATCGAGCAACCAGATGCGCGTCTAGTAGTCGCAGACTTAGTCCTACCTATCGGGTCAATTGCTTCAATTGTCGGCTACGAAGGAAGCGAAAATATTGTCAAAGTTGCGGATATGCCTCACGAGGTCACATCATCTGAATATTTTCGTCACGAATTGCCAGATATGAAGCATTGGAAATTTAATTTATTGGCTGGCTCCCCAGACCCTGAATCAAGCAATCAATTAAAAGTAGAACGCATTTGGGATATTGTTGCGGCATTGAAAATGGCGTATGACTATGTTTTCATTGATATTGGTCGTTCGCTTTCGCGCATCACCTTGCCATTAATTCAACATGCAGATTTAGTCACTTTGCTAATTAGTACCGATACCAGTACATTACCGCTCACCAAAACATTATGGGAATATTTGAAGAACAAAGGGGTTCATACAGACTCAATTTATTCTATTTTGAATCGTGCCGCCGGATTAGAGGGATTAAGTAAAGCCGATGCTGAGACAATGTTGGGAATTACGATTAATGCTTCTATGCCTTATCTCAACACCAATTTGGCATTTGCGAACACACATCATCAGCCTTTTACGTTAAAATTCCCTAACGACACGGCTTCCTTGATTTTTCGGGAAACCACAAAAGACATGCTCGGAGTGACCCAAAAAATACATGTCTAAATAAAGCTCTTTTGATTGGAGAGAAACCATGAGCATTGAATACGATGAAAAAGGTAAGTTTTACACCAATGTAATTTCAAAGATAACTGTTTCCTCAATCTTACAAACTACCACGCATTTAATTCGTGGCATGGTGCATGTCCGTCAAGGTGAGCGATTAAAAGATGAACTTGAGAATTCTGAAAGTTATATAGCTGTAACCGATGCCAGCGTTTATGACGCGAATGGGAACGCGGTTTACACAAGCCCATTTATGGCTGTTCATAAAAAACAGATTGTATGGATTATGCCTGCTGATGAAGAGGGCGGGGGAGAAACTGGATGAACGCAACAGGGGCGCCTCAACGACTCACGGGTCAAGATTTAATCCGGTTAAAAAAACATCTTTCCGAAAATTTAATGCGTGCCTTGGAAATGGAAAGCATTCCAGCGGCGCAACGGACGACGTTTATCCAACAAAACATTGTAAGGTTTTTTGACCAAACACAAATCAAACTCCCGGAAGATATAAAAAAAGAAATATTTAAGCAAGTATTAAATGACTTGCTTGGCTTTGGTCCCATTCAACCCTTGTTGGATGACCCAGAGATTACAGAAATTATGGTGAACGGACCAAAAAAGATTTTTGTTGAAAAAGGTGGCAAACTCACTAAATCAAATATTGCTTTTGATGATGATGACCACGTTTTGCGCATTATTGACCGTATCATTTTGCCATTAGGGCGGCGTGTAGATTATGACTCGCCGACTGTAGATGCCCGCTTGCCGGATGGTTCACGCGTCAATGCTGTCGTTCGGCCTGTTGCCATAGATGGACCTTCAATTACCATTCGAAAGTTTCGCAAAGACCGCTTACAAGTTATAGACTTAATAAATTATGGCTCGCTTACGCATCAAATGGCAGAGTTCTTAGAAGCCTGTGTAAAAGCACATTTTAATATCGTCATTTCTGGTGGCACAGGTTCAGGAAAGACAACCTTGCTCAATGTGCTTTCTGGGTTTATTCCGGAAAACGAACGCATTATTACCATCGAAGATGCCGCCGAATTGCAATTACAACAGGACCACGTCATGCGTATGGAGACCAAAGCCTCAAATGCAGATGGGCTTCATGCAGTTTCGATTCGTGAGTTGGTGAAAAATTCCTTGCGTATGCGCCCTGACCGTATCGTCGTTGGGGAAGTGCGTGGTGGCGAAGCCTTAGATATGTTACAAGCCATGAACACCGGACATGACGGCTCATTGACAACAGTTCATGCCAATAGTCCGCGTGATGCGATTTCCCGTATGGAAACTTTGGTCTTAATGGCAGGTATGGATTTGCCGTTGAAAGTTGTTCGCCAACAAATCTCATCTGCGATTGATGTTATTGTTCAACAAAGCCGCCTGAAGGATGGTCAACGGAAAGTGACGGCTGTGACTGAAGTGGCAGGCATGGAGGGTGATATTGTTGTCTTGACCGATGTCTTCAAATTTAATCAAACCGGCGTCACTGCCGATGGAAAAGTTCAGGGTGAATTAAAGCCGACAGGAATACGCCCCATGTTTACCCCAAGGCTTGAAGCGGCTGGGTATAAACTCGGTGCAGAAATCTTTATGACCGGTAAACAATCCGATTCGCCCTCGCGGCGGTGAAACAGTCTGCTATAATTTAGGTATTAAAATTTTGAATGAGGAAACATGACCAACGCCCAAATCACCATTCGTGAAAAGAAACTTGGCTTGCTAATCCGCGATGCGCGTGTGGCAGAACGCCGCAGTATAAAAGAATGTGCCGATGCAATTGGCGTGAAGCCGGGTGTTTTTCGCGCGTATGAAGAAGGTCGGCGTGCGCCTTCATTGCCTGAATTGGAAGCTCTTGTTTATTTTTTGAAAATTTCAATTTTTCAATTTTGGTCAAATGAGACTATGTCGGATGCGCCGCCTCCAATGGAAGTGGAAGACATTACGCGTTTGATAGCACTTCGCCAGCGCATGATTGGTGCATTGTTACGACAAGAACGCACAAATAAAAATATGTCTGTGCGGCAGATTGCGGCTGATACTGGAATTTCACAAGCTCGATTGAAATCTTATGAATTGGGTGAGCGCGCAATTTCAGTGCCTGAGTTGGAAAGTATTTTGGTGGTCATCGGTGTGCCGATGGAAAACTTCTTTGACCAAAGCGGACCGGTCGGGCAGTGGTTGAATAGTCAGCGGGCGTTGCAGAAATTTAATGACCTACCAGCAGAGATTCAAGATTTTGTTTGCCAGCCGGTCAATCGTCCATATTTGGAATTGGCAATGAAATTAAGCAGTATGTCACGTGAAAAACTCCGCTCGGTCGCTGAAGGCTTGTTAGATATTACGTTATAAATAAGAAAACCCTAAAGGTTTTAGAAAAACCTTTAGGGTTTATTTGAGAATACGATTTCAATATGACCCTCGATCCCGCCCAACTTGATGCTCAAGGCAAACGTGCTTTTGAGAATAAAAATTTCACTGAAGCCGCAGATTATTTTCAACAAGCGGCAGAAGGTTATACGTTGGGGCGTGCTGGTCTGCAAGCCGCAGAAATGCTGAACAATGCGAGCGTCGCTTTTTTGCAAGCAGGCAAAGCAAATGAAGCCTTGAAAGCCGCGCTCGGCACTGACGAAATTTTTGCTGGCGCAAAAGATATCAAAAGACAAGCGATGGCATTGGGGAATCAAGCCGCCGCGTTAGAGGCTTTGTCACGCAATGATGAAGCGATTGAAAAATACGAACAATCGGCTGATTTATTTGGTCAAATCAATGAAGGCGATTTACGCGCAATGGTGATGAAATCTGCCGCCGCGATTAAATTGAAAACTGGCAAAATTACCGATTCTGCTTTCAAAATGATG
This sequence comes from Anaerolineales bacterium, assembly GCA_016789205.1. Classification (GTDB taxonomy): domain Bacteria; phylum Chloroflexota; class Anaerolineae; order Anaerolineales; family Villigracilaceae; genus Villigracilis. Next base: position 21,257 of record JAEURF010000002.1, on the reverse strand, counting down.
GGGTCATTAGATGTTAAAGACAACCCAAGTTTTTTTGAACGTATCTTAAGATTTTTTATGCGCTTTATCAAATGATTAATCTCAACGTACAAGTTCGCCGCGCCACCGCCCAAGATAATTATCAGCTCGCAAATTTGCTGTTTCATGAATCCAATACACACCGCCATTTAGACTGGCGCTCTGCCTTGGAGTGGATTGGCTCGCAAAATTACTGGGTGTTGGATGAACATGGATTTATTAGTGCCGCATTTGCCTGCCCAGAAGACCCGCCGAATGTTGCTTGGATTCGTCTCTTCTCCCATCACCCGCATCTTAACAAATTGGATGCTTGGTCGGTATTGTGGGAAACTGCTCAAGCCGAAATATTTCAAAATAACCCAGCCGCAAAAGTATCAGCCATTGTTGTCAAAAATTGGTTTCAAACGATTCTTTTGCAAACTGGCTTTGAACAAAAACAAAATATTGTTTTATTGCGATTGCAGATTGGAAATTTCAAATCATTTCCAATCACGAATCAAATGCACATTCGCCCCATGAATGAATCGGACTTATCTGTTGTTGCTGAAGTGGATTTGAAAGCCTTCGGTTCTTTTTGGCATAACACAACTGATTCACTGCAACGCGCATATTTACAATCCGTTCATGCTACAGTTGTAGAAGATGAATCAGGTGTGATAGCATATCAAATCAGCACGGGGAATCGCTTTGGGGCACATCTCGCCAGATTGGCAGTCAGCCCGCAGGCGCAAGGTCGAGGCGTTGCATCGGCTTTGGTTAATGAATTAATTCAAAACTTGAGTGCAAATCAAATTAACAGCCTTTCGGTCAACACACAAGATGATAACCTTGCATCGCTAGCGTTATATAAAAAAATGGGCTTTATAAAAACGGGCGAATACTTTCCAGTGCTTGTGTATAACGGTGGGGTTTAATGTCACAAGTCGAATTTCCATTAAATGTTTTACTCAAATTTGTCGAAACTCTTTCAACAGAACTCGGACATGAAACTGCAACCGCTGTGATTAAAAAATCTGGCTTGCCAAAAGAATGGGCGCATGATGATAATTTTGCCGCATTGAATAATGAGCAATCGGCATTGGCGTATGCACGTTTACAATCTGCGTTGCGTGCTTATTATGGTCGCGGCGCACGCGGCATTTTGTTACGCATCGGCACAAAACTGTGGAATCAATTATTGGATGATTCATCTTTTGGTATTAAAGCCCAAGCCGCATTGATTCGTGGATTACCAAAATCTTTGCGCCGAAAACAAGCCTTAGACTTGCTTGTGAAAATCTTGAGTGCCAAACGCGGAGACATTACGCTTCACACCCTTGACCTCGACCTGCTCTTCGCTGATTCGGCATCTCCTACCACTTTGAATCAAACCGACGACACGCCCGTTTGTTTTGTCACTTTAGGGTTAATCCGAGAATGTTTATATTGGGCAACTAGCGAAGAACACGACATTGAAGAAAGCGCTTGCCATGCTATGGGTGCGCGTCAATGCGAATTTAAAATCACCATTAGAGGATGAGATGAAACATCACGAAACATCATGGAAATCAAAAGACGGATTAGATATATTTGCTCAGGCTTGGGAGCCAGATGTAGTCCAGCCAAAGGCAGTGGCTTGTTTGGTGCATGGCTTAGGTGAACATTCAGGTCGGTATGCGCACGTCGCTGAAGCGTTTAGCAAAGAAGGTATCATTTTATTTAGCGCAGATTTACACGGTCATGGGAAATCTGGTGGCGCACGCGGGCATATCAACTCAATTGAAGATTTTATGGGTGATATTGATTTACTTTTTGAGCAAGCCCGCTCACGTTATACTGGCTTGCCTTTGTTTTTGTATGGGCATAGTTTAGGCGGGATTTTGGTTTTGCATTACACATTGCTTCGTAAACCAAATATCAAAGGTGTGATTGCTACCAGTTCAGGTTTGCATACTGCATTAGAAAATCAACCCGTGAAAGTTTTGTTTGCAAAAGTTTTGGGAGCGATTGCCCCAACCACTGCCATTGCCAGCGGATTAGATGTGAACGGTATTTCTCATGACAAGAAAGTGATTGAAGCCTATAACAATGACCCACTGGTGCATGACAAAGTAACGCTTGGTTTCGGGAAAATCATGTTAGGTGTAACCAAATGGACTTTGGACAACGCGAAGAATTTTCCACTGCCATTGTTATTGTTGCACGGCAAAAAGGACCCGATTGCGTTTGTATCAAGTAGCATAGAGTTTGCAGAACAATTAAAAGAAAAATCCACTTTGGTTTTATGGGATGAAGGTTTACATGAATTGCACAACGAACCCGAAAAAGCGGAAGTGTTCAAGACCATGACGTTGTGGATGGATGCAAGACTGCGCGAGGGTGTCAGTTAAGAACCTTCTCAGCCTGTGCTAGACAAAATCATTTTCGCGTGAGAAAATTCGCGCCAGGTAATAAAAATCATAGAGGAGTTAGTGAGCATGAGTGATAAAGAAGTAAGTAAAAGGCAACAAAGAAAAGAGCAACTTCGCCGTAAAGAGAGGCGTTCACGTTTGTTGTCAATTGGGTTAATTTCAGTAGGTGTGTTGTTTCTTGCTTTCCTGTTTATATATCCAAGCATTAAACCGATTGCCGAAGTACTGCCAGCCCCGGTGATTGATTATCCCAACGCGGATTTCAACGCCGCTGGGAATCCAGATGCACCCATCAAAATTGAAGAATACGCCGATTTTCAATGTCCGTATTGTCGCTTATTTTATGAGAACACAGAAAAATTATTGATGGATAATTATGTTGCGAATGGGACCGTCTATTTTGTCTATCATTCTTTTGGTGAATTTATCGGTGCTGAATCTTCTGCCGCCGCAGAAGCTGCTTATTGTGCGGGTGACCAAGATAAATTTTGGCAAATGCATAGCACTTTGTATACAAACCAAACTGGTGAAAATGTTGGCGCATTCAGTGACCGTCGCATTATTGCCTTTGCCGAACAAATTGAGTTAAACATGGAAGAATTTAATACCTGTTTTGACTCAGGAAAATATGCGGACTTGGTTAATGAAGACGGCAAAAATGGTCTGCTTGCGGGCGTTCAAGCCACGCCATCTTTTATAATGTCGTACACTGTGAATGGCGAAACAAAGACAAAAGTTATTCAAGGTGCACAACCGTATGAAGTATTCCAGCAAGAAATTGAAGCCGCATTGGCTGAGATGAATCAATAAAGTAATTTTTAATCAATAAAAAAAGACACTGTGTAAACAGTGTCTTTTTTTATTGATTAAATTAATTTTGTCTGCTGACAATTCCCTGTTCCCATGCATACACTGCCGCTTGGGTTCGGTCTGCCAGATGTAGCTTGCTGAGAATGTTGCTCACATGCCCTTTAACTGTGTTTTCGCTAATCACTAACTTTTCAGCAATTTGACTGTTTGTCATCCCGCTGGCGATTAATTTCAATACATCTGTTTCGCGTTCTGTTAATTCAGTAAACAAAGGTTGGTCTTCTGAATTTTCGCCACGAATATTTTGTAACACTCGCGAAGCCACGCGCGGATGTAATGTTACTTCACCTTGAACTGCACGATGTAATACATCCACTAATTTTTCCATTTTCATATCTTTCAAAATATATGAAATTGCACCCGCTTTCAGTGCCGGGAAAATATGCACATCTTCGTGGTAGGAAGTTAAGACAACAACTTTTGTACGCGGACTAATTTGTCGAATGCGGCGCGTAGTTTCAATGCCATCTAAACCGGGCATAATTAAATCTAACAAAACAATATCAGGAATCAACTCACCGACCATACTCAAGGCTTCCTCGCCTGAAGAGGCTTCACCGACCACGTGAAAGTCTGAAATTTTTTCGAGATAAGAACGGATACCATTTCGTACCACTTCATGGTCGTCTACAATTAAGATACTTGTTCTATGATATTTCATAATTTCAATCTCCTGAATTATCCTTAAGGGGAATTTGAATAATTAAACGCGTGCCTTGTTGTGGCGCACTTTGCACTTGTAATGTTCCGCGAATACTATTAATTCTTTCACGCATCGAACGAAACCCCATCCCTTTGGCACGTTGGTGCATATCAAAGCCACAACCATCATCCGCAATCATTACTTGAAGGATATCTGGATTATAAATCAAAGAGACATCTGCCCGTTTGGCTTTGCTATGGCGGGAGATATTCGCCAACGCCTCTTGAATGACGCGGTAAACTGCTTGCTCTGTGTCGAGCGGGAGTTCACGCCCATGCTGAATCTTCAAGTTGACGACAGCATCATTTCGATTTTCCCATTCGAAGATGTACTCACGCAGTGTGGTCTCTAAGCCTTTTTCTTGTAATGCGATGGGATAAATTTCTTGAATCAAGAAATTTAATTCTTGAATAACTTCGTAGATTAACGTTTCTGCTTCGCCAAGGTGTGGACTGAATTCTTGCGGTACAGTTTTCACCATGCCATTGACTGTACCTAACTGTGCAAGTGCGGCGAATGCTTTTTGCTTGGCACTATCGTGTAAGTCACGAGCGAGGCGGTTGCGTTCTTCCATCACAGCTAAATCTTTGGTTTGTTCAAACAAATCCATGTTGGCAATAGATAATGAAGCGCGGTTGACCAATGCAGTGAATAATCGGATCGAATCTCGAGTAAGCGCATGAGCGTTTGTATAGGCTACATTAAAGATGGCTACAACTTTTCCATCTACCACAATTGGAAAATGCGCAAACGATTCAATGCCTTCTTTTTGAAGCGCGGCTTGAACATCTTCTCGCAAAGTGTTTGATTTTAAGTCCGAAACGATGAATGCTGCGCTGGTTTTCATAGCAATACCAATCATGCCTTCATCGCGGTCAAATTTGAAAGCAGTTAAAGTTTCGGGTTGAAACCCACGACTAACCCGCGGCATAATTTTTCGTTGTGATTCATTCCATGCAAAAACCACACTACGGTCTGCGTTTAGTAATGAAACGGATACATCTACCAAGGCTTGAAAAATTTGATTCAAGGTTACGCTTCGCAGAATTTTTTCATCGGCTTGATAAAGCGCTTCGATTTCAACGGTACGTTTTTCTAAATCACCTGTCCGTTTTTTGACCAGCCGTTCCAGTTCTTGATTTTTATTTTCAATATTTTTTACGCGCCAGCGTAAACCGCCTACAATAACAAACCCAAAAAAGATAACCAGTAAACCACGGAACCACCATGTTTCCCAATAAGGCGGCACGACAACAATTTGAACCGATTGAATTTTGTCACTCCAGACACCGTCACTATTTGTACCGCGCAGATGTAATGTGTAGGTTCCACCGGGTAGGTTGGTGTAACGTCCATTGCGTTGGTTGCCGGTATTAATCCAATCTTCATCAAAGCCATCTAACATGTATGAATATTGATTTTGTGATGGTTGTTCATAAGCAAATGCGGCAAATTCAAACTCAAAAGAATCTTGGGGCCAAGTGAGTGTAATGGTTTTTAGATATTCAGTAGTTTTATTCTCTTCCACAAATGGTGCACCAGACAGTGTAAATGAAGTCAGCGCAATATTTGGTGAGAAGGGATTGTCGGTAATTTCACGTGGCTCAAAAATATTGATTCCGTTGATACCGCCGAAGTACATGGTTCCGTCTATGCCTTTGGCGTAGGCGTTTTGATTAAACTCATTGCTTTGTAAACCGTCGCTGGCTGTAAAGTTGCGGAAGGTTTGACTGGCAGGGTTAAACCTTGAAAGCCCAAAATTTGTGCTCAGCCATAGGTTGCCTTTTTCGTCTTCTAAAATTCCGTAAATGACATTATTGGGCAAACCTTCGTTTTCTGTGAAATGTGTAAATGAATCTGTTTCGGGATTGTAGAGACTTAACCCACCGCCATGTGTGCCAACCCATAGAGCGCCGTTCTTTTGTTGATAAACACATAAGACGACATTACTACCAAGTGCGGAGGTATCTTCAGGATTAAAACGATAACTGGTAATTTCTTCACTTTCCAGATTAATGCGTTTCAAGCCATCGTCTGATGTACCAATCCAAAGATTTTTTTCTTGGTCTTCAAAAATAACATTGATTTTATTCCGACTCAAACTATCATTGTTACTTGTTATGTATTTTGTGAAGACATTTGTATTTCGGTCAAACAGTAAAAGACCACGATTCGAACCAATCCAAAAAACTCCGTTGGTATCTTCATGCATGGCAAAAACCGCAAATCTTGTGGTTTCATCTGCGGCGGATGGTGGTGGTTGGTAGTGCGTAAAAGAATTGGTGAGTGGGTCAAACCGATTTAATGCGTTGCCTGTGCCAATCCATAATGTTCCTTGGCGGTCGGTATATAACGAAATAATATTATTACTACTAAGACTAGATGGGTCTTTTTCATTATATTGATAGCGGATAAATCTTTCTGTTTTGGGGTCAAACCGATTTAATCCACCATCTAAAGTACCAATCCAAATATATCCATTGGTATCTGCTAAGATGGCGAAGATAAAGTCACTGCTTAGGCTGTTTATGTTATCTGGCATATTACGATAATAAGCAAACCTATCTTGTTGACGGTTGTATTTATTTAATCCGCCACCAAAGGTTCCTATCCATAATACGCCACTTGCATCCTCATAAATTTTATAGATACCATTATTACTCAAACTATTCTGTACAGTGGGGTCATGTTGATAATAATAGAATTTTTTTGTTTTGGTATCGTAGCGACTTAATCCATTATTTGTCCCTATCCATACAGTGCCGATTTGGTCAACAAATACTGAGTAGATGATGTTTCCAGTAAAGTTATTTGAAGCATTTTCAGAGGTTAGGTATCTTGTGAAGTAATTTTGTTCCGGTATAAAGCGATTTAATCCATTACCAGTACCAATCCAAATTTCCCCGTCTTTTCCTTCTGCAAGACTGATAACGCGATTATGACTGAGACTGGTTGATTTGTTTTTGTTATTTTGATAGTTGGTAAGGGTATTGTTCTCTTGGTCATATAAACTCACTCCACCGCTAACAGTACCAATCCATAATACTCCATTTGAGGCTTTGAGCAGTGTGGTGATGAAGTTACTACCAAGCCGAACTGGGCTATTTGCTGAATCGTTGTAGTGTGTAAATGTATTGGTTCCAAAGTGTAGAAAATCTAACCCATTGTTTGTGCCAATCCATAAACCATCTTTATCTACGGCTAAATCAAAAATTTGATTGCTGACAATTGATTCTGGATTTATTCTGTCTTTAAAGTAGTGTGTAAATTTTCCAGTGACAGGGTCGTAGCGATTTAATCCGCCTTGTCGCGTGCCAATCCATAAATACCCTTGATTGTCTTCTACAATTGAAGTGATGGAGCGGTCACTGATGCTGTAGGGGTTATTGCTGTCTGGTTTGTATATTTTGAAAGTATAGCCATCATAACGATTTAATCCATCATCTGTGCCGACCCATAAAAAGCCTTGACGGTCTTGCAAAATGGCGGTGACGACACTTTGCGATAAGCCTTCTTCTAGACTGATTTGTTCAAAGCGGACGTTCTTTCCGTAGGGGATGAAGGGACTGTTGAGTTGTGTATCAGGCTGAGCGTCAGAGCTAGAGGCGGAAGGGGAGTTATCTGTATCGGTTGCAGAAGTTGTTTGTCCACACGCTGTGAGGAAAAGTGTCAGAAGGATTATCCAGAAAAAAAACTTATAACGCATATAGTCAATTATAAGCAATTAAGGCTAGATACGTTTTCGAGTATCCCACTCTGTAGGAGGGTTTATTACATCCTTCTTGCGAGTGGTTTTTTTATTTTTTCATAACGGGTTATTTTGAAAATAATGCGGTTTTTAATCCATTCAAATGAATGGGGGAATCCTATTTTGTAGACGCATGACATTCATGGTCAGGTTTTGTATGATGCAATCACATGCGGATTATTTTTCCTCCAAGAAGATAGGACCGCATCCTATGTCTGAGGCGGAGAGCCGGCTGGTGGGCTGGTCTTCCGCCTTCTGCTTAATGATTAATTTTGAGGAGGTGGTTGCTGGCGTGTGTTTGAATTTTTTTTGTTTGTGTAAATTTAATAAAGGAGAAAAAGAGAATGAAACTTAAAAAATTATATGCACTTCTGAGTGTTTTGGTGCTGGTGAGTATGGTTTTTGCGGCATGTGCGCCTGCTGTTTCTGAAACAACGGAAGCACCTGTTGCTACCGACGAACCCATTGCAACTGAAGAAGCGCCAGCCGCAACTGAAGAAGTTCCGGTAACAAGCCGTAAAGGCGGCTGGTTAGATGAGATTGTTGTATCTGTGGTAAGTGGTGATTCAGCCATTTCACAAATTGAAGCAGGTGCGATTGATTTTTTCTCGTTTAACCTTGCTTCTGATGCTTACCCAGCCATTCAAGATGCTGGTTTAGCTTCGACCCAGTCTTTAGGTGGTTATTATGGGATTAGTTTGAACCCGGCTGTATTCAATGATACGAATGTATTGAATCCGTTTTCAAATCGTAAGATTCGCGAAGCATTGAACTGGTTAGTTGATAGAAACTATGTCAATCAGGAAATTTATGCCGGTGGTTCTTTGCCTAAGTTATTGCCTGTGACCACACAATTGGTGGAATACACCAATTTGATTGACACAGCCCGCGCCTTAGAAAGCAAATATGCTTATAACTTTGATAAAGCCAAGGAAGTGATAGATGCTGAAATGGCGGGTATGGGTGCAGAGTTAGTAGATGGCAAATGGCAATTTAATGGCGCCCCAGTTACTTTGATTTTCTTAATCCGCTCTGATGGTGACGGCACTCGTCAACCGATGGGTGATTATGTTTCTAATCAATTAGAAGCCGTAGGCTTTACAGTAGATAGACAATATAAAACAGCTTCTGAAGCCTTCCCAATTTGGCAAGGTACGGTTGCCGCAGATGGACAATGGCATTTATATACTGCGGGTTATGGTGTTTCTGGTCTGAGTTCATTACGGGATGAAGCCGCAAACATTCAACAAAGCTACTTGAATACCAGCGTCCAAGCGAGTGAACCTTTCATTTCAAATGTATCTGACCCAGAGTTTCAACAATTGGGTGATGATTTAGCGCAAGGTGTTTACACGGATAAAGAATCACGTGACCAAGCCATGGCACGCGCCCTTGAACTTGCTTTGGAAGATTCATTATTTGTTTGGGTAATTGACCAACAAACCTATGCTCCTTATGCAAGTAACGTCCAAGTGACTTATGACCTTGCCACAGGACCCGAATCTACTAATGCCGGTCCTTACAACTTGCGCTTCATTGACCAAGAAGGTGGCACGATGCGCATCGGTACAAATGATTTGTTCACCGAACCATGGAACTCAGTTGCAGGCAGTAACTGGATTTGGGATGGTCACGTTTTACGTATGACTACTCAAGGCAGTTCCAACGTTACCGGTGCAGGCGGTATGATGGCAGACCCATACACTGGGCTGGCTTATCCACAACGCATTGCTAGCGCAGAATTAACATATGTAGAAGGCTTACCCATCCGCCAAAATTTGGATTGGTTAACGGTTCAAACCGCGCCTCAAATTGATGTTCCAGCGGATACATGGGTAGACTGGGATGCCGCCAATCAACGCTTCATTACAGCAGGAGAAAAATTCCCCGATGGTCTCACCGCCAATGTGAAGAGTTTGGTTGTATATCCTGATGATTTGTTTGAAACCGTCAAATGGCATGATGGCAGCCCGCTTTCTGCTGGTGACTTTGTGATGAATATTATCCAAAGTTTTGATGCCGGCAAAACCGAATCCGCTTTGTATGATGAATCATTGGCTTTGAGTATCAACGCTTTCTTAGAATCATTCAAAGGCTATCGTATCGTTTCCACTGACCCATTGACTATTGAAACCTATAACGACTTCTATCAAAGCGATGCTGAGTTAAACATTATCACATTGTGGCCCCAAGATTTGTATGGCTTAGGCTATGAAAATCCGTGGTCTGTGCTGGCAGTTTCCAATTTAGCAGAAGCCAATGGTGAACTTGCCTATTCAGAAGATAAAGCCGGTGTATTGGAAGTAGAACAAACCAACTGGATTGGTGGACCAAGCCTTGATATTCTTAACAAGTATCTTGACCAAGCCGCAAGCGAATCTTATATTCCGTTTGAAGCGACCATGAGTGAATATGTCACACAAGAGGAAGCTGACTTACGCTATGCCAATTTGAAGGCGTGGGTTGAAGCGCACAATCATTATTTGATTGGTACAGGTCCATATTACCTTGACCAAGTATTCCTCACTGAAAAATCTGTGACCTTAAAACATTTCGCCGACTTCCCAGATTTGGCAAACCGCTGGGCTCAATTCAGCGAACCCAAACGTGCAACTACTGTCTTAGATGGGCCGGGTCAAGTACAAATTGGTGGTGAAGCATTGTTTGACGCTTATATCACTTTCAAAGATGAACCTTACTTGCTGACTGATATTGCCCGTGTCAAATACATTTTGTATGATGCCGCAGGTACAGTTGTAGAAGTAGGGGATGCTGTGGCTGTAGAAGATGGTCATTTCCAAGTGACACTCTCTGCCGAGACGACTGCGAAATTGTCAACTGGTTCTGCACGGCTGGAGGTTGCTGTTGTGCCGATTCCCGTTGCTATTCCGTCGTTTACATCTTTAGATTTTGTAGCACAATAAGTTTGTGAATTTTATGTAATACCGTCCCGCAGGCTTGTCCTGAGTGAAGCGAAGGATATAAACCTGCGGGACGTTTTATCAAATTGTGAGGAAGCCATGTCTGCAATTACTCAATCACCTGTTGAAGAGCAAGTTATCAAAAAACCATTCTTAAATAGTTCTTTTGTCAGAATCCTTCGATATTCTGCGGTTCGGCTTCTGACATTGTTTATTACTGTTGTCATTGGTATTTATTTAACCATTGTGATTGCAAACATGGGTGGCTATGTAGATGTAATTATGAAAGGTGAAATTCGAGACAGAATCACGCAGATGATTCTCACAAATCAAGCCTACCAACAAATGGACCCTGAAACTCGACAGGCATTGATTCAAGAAAGAATCGCGGCGGAGGAGAAACGAGTTGGCTTAGATGTTCCGATTGCAGTTCGTAATTTCCGTTACCTAAAAAATGCTTTGGTACTTAACTTAGGTCGAGCGATTAACATCACCAGTGATAGTGGCTCAAAACAAGTACGTTTAATTTTGCTGGAACGTTTGCCTCCTACTTTATTGTTGATGGCTACTTCGCAACTATTTTTATTCTTTTCAAGTATTTTTATTGCACTCAACCTTTCACGCAATTACGGCAGCTTTTGGGATAAGTTGATAATTGCACTTTCGCCCTCTTCTGCTGTACCGCCTTGGTTTTATGGGATTTTCTTGATATTGATTTTCGCGGCAGGCTTTAAGATTCTGCCTTTTGGCGGCATGGTAGATGCGCCCCCGCCTCCCAATAAATTTGATTATGCGGTCAACGTATTGAAGCATTTAATCCTCCCCGGCTTTTCACTGGTGATAAGTTCTTTCTTCCTCAGCGTTTACAACTATCGTACTTTCTTTTTGATTTATTCCAGTGAAGATTACGTAGATATGGCACGCGCTAAAGGTTTGCATGCCAAAGATATTGAACGTAGTTATATTTTGCGCCCCACACTACCTAACATTATTACCAATTTTGCTTTGTTAATCATCACGTTATGGACCGGCGCTTTATTCACAGAAACAGTTTTCTTATGGCCCGGTTTAGGTAGAACGTTATTCCAAGCTATAGGTCAATATGATACGCCGATTATCGTAGGCTCAACCATTATTTATGCTTATCTTTTGGCGATGACAGTTTTTATCCTCAACTTTGTATACGCACTAGTAGACCCGCGTGTAAAGATAGGTGAATAGAATGCTCAATAATTTGCGTTCTTCTTTTCAAAAAATATCAACCTACCCTTCAGCCATTGCGGGTATATCTGTAATTTTATTATTGGTTGTCGTTGCAATTTATACAATGATTGCTATACCGTATCAAGAAGCAATTACTTTATGGCGTGGTGGAGAAGATGTTTGGTATCAAAACCCGAAATTTGCGGCACCTGCTTGGATTAATTATTTTTCAACGAAAAAATATGCCGAGTCATTTGCGGTGGATACAGCCAATGCCGAAATGCAAAAAACAGTTATCCCCGGCGAAGGAGGCGTTTCTACTATCGAGATGATTCATGAATTTGAATTTTCATCAGATGTGTATCCACAAGAATTGATTTTATATTTTGATTCAGCCTTTCAAGAGAAACAGCCATTTGTCTCGATTGAATTAATCACACCGGATGAAAGAACAGTTCGAATTGCAAACTTTGTTTTGACTGGTGCAGATTACACCTATCGCTTCTCACAAGATGAGAAACTGCGTACCAAACTTCGGACAGAGGATGTGATTTCGGCATTGTTCTCTATGCCGGATAGCGATGTCCCATTGAAAGGCACTTATAAACTTGTGATGATTGGTTCGGTATTTGAGCCAGAATCTACAATCGATGCTGAGTTTGTTTTTCATGGTCAAGTTTTTGGCTGGGCAGGCACAGACCATGCACGCCGTGATTTAACATTACCGTTGTTGTGGGGCGTGCCAGTGGCATTGGCTTTTGGGTTATTGGCAGCGATTGGCACCTCTGTACTGACGATGATTATTGCGGCAATTGGCACTTGGTATGGTGGCTGGGTGGATGAATTAATTCAACGCATTACTGAAATCAATTTGGTTTTGCCGTTCTTCGCCTTGCTGATTATGATTGGCACATTTTATTCACGCAGTATTTGGGTGATTTTATCTGCCACAATTTTATTAAGCATTTTCACTGGTGGAATTTTAGGCTTTCGGGCTGTGTTTTTACAAGTGAAACAGTCTATGTATATTGAGGCGGCAAAAGCCTATGGTGCAAGCAACATGCGGATTATTTTCAAATATCTAATTCCACGCATGATTCCATTGCTGATTCCCGGTCTCGTGCAATCTGTACCTGCTTTTGTGTTTTTGGAAGCATCTTTAGCAGTCATCGGTTTGGGCGACCCGGTCTTACCTACTTGGGGAAAAATTATTCAAGATGCAAGTTCAAATGGCGCCCTATATAAAGGTTATTACTATTGGGTCTTAGAACCTGCCGCTTTATTAATTATCACTGGGTTAGCATTTGCTGTATTAGGTTTTGCATTAGACCGTATTTTCAATCCCAAATTGAGAGATGTGTGATGAGTGTCGTCAAATCCGATGAACTTCTTAAAATAGAGAAATTAATTTTATATTTCAAAACAACAAAAGGCGTTGTTCAAGCAGTAGATGGCGTGGATTTTGAACTTGGCACCAATCGTGCGGTAGTCATTTTGGGCGAATCTGGTTGTGGCAAAACTTCGCTTTCAAAAGCCTTGTTACGTATTTTGCCACGCAATGTAGAAGAATATTCTGGCAAAGTGACGTTGCAAGGCACAGACGTAATGACTTTAACTGATGAAGAGTATCGTCAGAATGTGCGTTGGGTGGGCATTTCACTTGTGCCACAAGCCGCAATGAATGCCTTGAATCCAGTTATCAAAGTGGGTGAGCAAGTTGCCGAGCCAGCCATGCTTCATTTAGGGTTAAACAAAGTTGAAGCCCTTGGACTTGTTCATAAAATGTTTCAACATGTTGGCGTGCCTGCAGACTTTGTTGAACGTTATCCATTTGAATTAAGTGGCGGAATGCGTCAACGTGTAGCGATTGCAATGGCATTGGTCACATCACCCAATTTGATTGTGTTAGATGAACCCACTTCGGCATTGGATTTATTGACTCAAGCCAATATTATGAATGTTCTCAAACGCATCAAACGGGAATTGGGGACATCATTCATTTTAATTACGCATGATATTGCCACTTCAAGCGAATTAGCCGATGAAGTTGCCATAATGTATGCTGGTCAAATTGTGGAAACAGGCGATGCCAAAGATTTTTTTCCTGCGCCATTGCATCCATATTCTCAAATGTTGATGGCAAGTGTGCCACGTCTTCGTAGTGAATCAGACCCGATATTTATTACAGGTCAACCACCTAGTTTAATGAATCCGCCCAGTGGATGTCGCTTTGCGGCACGATGTCCGTTCCGCTTTGAGAAATGCAATCAAGAACCGCCTGTTTTTCAAAAAGGAAATCGTAAGGTCAAATGTTGGTTACATCAATAATGAAGAAAACGTCCCGCAGGTTTGATTGAGATTGCAGAATCTTTTTACAAAACCTGCGGGACGATGAAAACAAAGTTAATTGAGGAAATGTATGAGTACTCTTGCTCTTTATGATGTCCTATATTTATTCAAAGATATTCACAAAGTGGTGCTTGAATTTGCACAAGAATTAAACGAAGATCAATTGAGTTGGCGTCCGCGAGGATATAGCACCTCGATTGGATTTCATCTTTGGCATTTGGCACGCGAAACAGATTTTTTGCGTGCCATTATTTTAGAACGAACCCCGCAACTTGGCTCTGACTTTGGTGAATCGACTGAGATTTGGGAAAAAGAAAGCCTTGCCAAAAAATGGGGTTTTCCAACAGAGTTAAATGCAACCGTAGGCACAGGTTTGAGTGATGAAGTTGCTACTACTTTGCCTATTCCGCCTAAGAAAGAATTGATAGATTATCTCAAGCGTTCATATGAAGCGCTTGAAGCATTTGTTCAGTTATTAGATGAAAAATATCCGAACTTCGAGAATGTAGATGAAGAATTGAAGATGAAAGTACAAAATATTCGTTTGAATTTGCTCGTCTTTCTCTCCCATGATTGTCGTCATCTCGGCACGATGGAATGTTTAAAAGGTTTGCAAACAGGCTTTGGCTCTGCCACAGAAAAAAGAGAATGAACAGGAAAATTCACACATGATGACCGAAATTCAAGAAGCGAAAAAAATGTCAACAAAAATAAAAGAAAAACATGAAGTTTTGTTATCTATTCGTGATTTGCACGTTTGGTATGAATTGCGCCGATTTGGGTTTGGTCTGGCGGGGCATGTCAAAGCGGTGGACGGAGTCAGTTTTGAATTAGAGGCTGGGGAAACAGTAGCAGTTGTCGGCGAGAGTGGATGCGGAAAATCCACTTTGATGAAAACGATTCTTGGAATTAACATCCCGACTGCTGGTGAATTAATCTTTGAAGGAAAAAATCTTGCAAAACTAACCAGCAACGAATTGCAAAAATATCGTTTTGAGATTGGTTATGTTCAACAAGACCCATATGCCGCACTTCCGCCTTTTATGTCTATTCAGCAAATTTTAGAAGAACCGCTTCTGATTAGTGGTGTGAAAGATAAAGATGAAAGGCTTGAACGTATTCATAAAATAATGTCAGAAGTGAAACTTCATCCGGTAGATGATTTTATTCATAAATTCCCGCACATGTTAAGCGGTGGTCAGCAACAACGTGTAGTGATTGCACGCGCTATGATTCTTGAACCAAACTTAATTGTGGCTGATGAACCTGTTTCAATGTTAGATGCTTCTGTGCGCGTCGAAATTTTAAAGTTACTGCGCGCGTTGCAAGAAAAACATAAACTTACCGTAATTTATATTACGCATGACCTTTCAACTGTAAAATATTTTTCAGCGAGAATTTTTGTAATGTATGCAGGCAATCTCGTTGAAAAATCTGAAACGCGCCGTTTGCTTGAAAATCCTTTACATCCTTACACGATGGCTTTGCTTGCGGCTACTTCAGACCCCGATGCCGCCAATGCAGAAACCTTCAAAGATATACCGCCCGGTGAACCACCAAGTTTGGTTAACCCGCCGAAAGGCTGTCGTTTTCATCCGCGTTGTGCAAAAATGATTCAAGGTGTTTGTGATGAAAAAGAGCCAATTGAATTTGAGCCTGAACCGAATCATTTTGTAGCTTGTTGGCTATATCAACCATGACGAATCCGCGCTTCTTACTTACGCTCGGCTTGATTCTCATGATGGGCGGCATTGTGCTACCCTTCTTGATGATTATTAAACTCATTGAAGCTACTTTTTTCTTGAGTTTTTTATCTTGGGGGTTTTCTACTTTAGGACTGGCGCTCGGTACAGTTGGCTTTGCTTTGATGAATAGAAAACAACAGTAAGCTACGTTTCAGTCATGACTTACATTTTCTTGTCTAATGCCCGAAAACGATGAATAAAATATATCGAAAGCCCAAGTAAAATGACTGCATTGGCTTGATGAAGCAACGCCACCACAATATTGACATAAGATAAAACAGTCAATATTCCCAAAACCATTTGTAGAATCACAACACCAATTAACCATTTCATTCCATTTTGAATATCTAGTGGATAATTTTGCTTTTTCACAATGGTATACAAAACTGGCATCAGAATCAGAATTGTGAATCCAAACCAGCGATGGATAAAGACAATCGTTTGGGGTGACTCGAATATATTAATCCACGAGTTGAACAAGCCCGGCGGAATTAATTTTCCAAACATGAGGGGCCAGGTATCAGATACATGCCCTGCTTTCAAGCCTGCTGTAAATCCGCCATAGGTAATTTGGATAATGAGCAAAGCGAATGAAAATAAAGATAATTTTGAAGGCAAAGACCATTTCGCTTTTTGGTTTTGAAACCCGTATTTATGACCTAACGCAGTCCATAAGGCTAAGGCGAATAAAGAAAGTGCTAATAACAAATGAATCGTCAAATTGAAATGACTCACAGATGGGCGGTCAACGAGTCCACTGGCGACCATAATCCAGCCTGCAAAGGCTTGCGAGATAAATAAAATTCCCATTACAAAATACACGCCAAATTCTTTGAATGGAATTATTTTTTTAATTAAAAAGTAAAAAACAGGAATGGCATAAAATAAACCAGCCAAGCGTGCAATCGTGCGATGCGTCCATTCAATCCAGAAGATGTATTGATATTCTTCTAACGTCATATCTGTATTAATTAATTTGTATTCGGGGGTTTCTTTATATTTATCAAACTCGGCTTGCCAGTCATGATAAGCCATCGGTGGGACAGAACCACTGATAGGATTCCATTCTGTGATGGAAAGCCCAGAGCGGGTTAGGCGGGTGAATCCGCCGAACGAGACGAGGAAGGCGACGACGAAGCAAAAGATGAACAACCAGTTCATCACAGTTTTATTTTGGGTTTGAGGCATTGAGTTTCTCCGAAATAAATTCTATTCTAATGGAATTAATCAGGTGTTAGAAAACTGTGTCTAAGCAGAAGCAAACCAGCCCGTAAGAAAGAGGCGAGAGTGGGACGCTGATAAACACAGAAAACGCTGATTTGCTTTATCAGCGAAATCAGCGTTCATCAGTGTCCAAATTTTTATTTATTATCCATTTCGCATTTGCTTCAAAAGTTGACGATAATCTTCTACATTGGGTGGGTTCATTAAAACAATTTGATTAATCACTTCTATTGCGCCTTGCTTATCACCTTTTTCTAACAAACTTTCGCCTAAGGCATCCAACATCGGGATGGCTTCGTTCATGCGCCCAGTACGTGCTAGCAAAGCGGCAAGCGTGCGTTTGAGCATTTCTTGTTCAGGATGTTCACGCACAAGTTCTTCCATAAAGCCAAGTGCAAGTTCGTTTTTGTTTTGGCTCTCTAAATGCGTCATGTAATTATCGAGTTCATTAAAGGCTTGGTCGGCTTGACCCATGCGTAAATTTAATTCAATCAATTGTTTGCGGGCTGAATCATCATCTGGCGCGAGCGTGCGGATTTGTTCGTAAACGCGCACGGCTTGTTTCCAATCCAAACGTTGCATATCAATATCTGCCATGCGTTGCAAAATATGAATATTCCATTCACGGCTGGCGTTGCCTTGTTGAACCAATCGCAAGGCAGTTGTGTATGTTTTCCGCGCCATATCTAATTCTGCAAGGCGATAATAAATGCTTGCTAATTCTAAATATTCTTGAATGGCATCATCTATTTGACCACGCGCCACCAATTGGTCAATCAGGCGGTTGCGCGAACTTAAATCCATTGGTGAAATTTGAATAATGCGGCGCAATAATTTTGCGGCTTGCATTACTTCACCGCGCACGCTATACGATTGTGCCACCACGCCGAATTTTGTAATCGCTTCGGCAGTGCGTCCTTCTTCTACAAGCAAATCGCCCATCAATGAATGTAATGGAAGATATGTAGGTGCAGTTTGCACAGCTTCGTAGGCTTCGTCCATTGCTGAACGTAAACTGCCCATGCGTGCGAGTTGATTGATGCGATTCATCGACTCAAGCACTGAACTCGATTGCGCTTCTAAAATCACTTCTGCTAATGGCGCTTGATAGTTGCCATCTTGCTTTGGCATTTGTTCACGTGTCTTTTGTAATTGTTCGCGCCAATCCGGTCGCAATAAAAGGCTATGAATGTTTTCGGAAATTTTTCGGAGCACTTTTTCATCTTTTTGATTTAGCAACGCCTCAATCAACGGTTCATACTGTTGACGTATATCGTCAGCTTGGTCTTCACCGACAGTTTGTGAATCAGCAAGTTTGAGCGCTTCTAAATATTCCATCGCCGCTTCACTCACGCTTGATTTTTTCAAAGACATTTCACCGAGTATCAGCCGTGTGCCAAGCGCATAATCATGATGTTTGACAGCATTTTGCAAAAAGCGTTGTGCGCTTTCATAACGTTCACCTTTGAAGCGCAACAAACCCAAGGTGTAATACAAAGCAGGGTGTTTGAAACCTGCATTGAGTGCGCCTTCCATTTCTTCTGCGGCTTGTGATTCGTTCCCTTTTGATTGTGCGTCAATGGCTTGCCCAAGATGCAAAATGACTTTAGTCTGTTCTGCGTTTTGCATAGAGACACCGCCAGTGCCTTTCATAATCGCAGAAAGTCCACGGCGTTCTTGTGCGGCGGGGGATTCGTCTGAATATTCAAACAGTAACTCTGCCAGTTGAGTCAATGCTTTTTGACGCGCCTCAGCAACTGGGTCCAGACCTGAAGCGGTTTTTTGTGGCTGTTGCAATTGCTTGACCTGCGCCATACGAATCGGACCTGTTCCGCCTTTGCCACGAATTGGTTTGGGGAGTAATTGTCCGTTTTTCAATAAAGCTTGAGCTTGTTTTACTTCTGGGCTATTCGGCAAAAGCGAAAGTGCCTTATCCACCATCTCTTGCGTTCTTTCCATGTTGCCCGCGCGTTGAATGATGCTGGCGATGGCAAGATATTCTGTGACCGCTTGTTGGGTGTGACCTAATCTTTCATGCACTTGTGCAAGGCGTGAATGTGCAATTGCATTTTCAGGATTGATGCTGGTGACATGCACCCAGTTTTCTAATGCCTTTTCCGTATCACGTTGTTTGAGATATAAATCGCCAGCCTTGATAGCAAAATCCATAGCGGCTTTTAAGTCACCGACGCGTTCTGAAAGCTGACCCACTTTTTCCATCGAAACAGGGTCATCGGGAGAAATTTCTACGGCGCGTTTATAAATTTGCAGGGCTTCATCTACTTGATTTAATTGATACAACGCCAAGCCTAAACTATTGAGGGCTTTGGCATGGTCTGGGAATTCTTCTAAGGCGCGGCGATAGGCGCTTGCCGCTTTCTGCCATTCTTGGTCCCACGCGGCAGAGTGGCCCTCATTCATTGCTTTTTGGAAAACGTCTTCTCGTCCGGGCATTTGTTAATTATAACCTTGTCTTTTTATTAATCAAATTTCGTAATGATATTGAAGGGTTGCCCTTACTTACTCAACACTTCCATCTCCCCCCAACTCACTCCCGCCCTCGCCTCTGTCTCCAACGGAATACTCATTGGATAAGCATTTGCCATCGTCTTTTGCACGACCTTAGCAGTTTCATCAATTTCTTTTTTCGGCACTTCCAGCACCAATTCATCATGTACTTGCAAAAGCATTTTCGCTTTCAGCCCTTTGGACTTCAACGCAGGTGGAATTTTTATCATCGCAATTTTCATAATGTCTGCCGCTGTGCCTTGAATTGGGGCATTGATGGCTTCACGTTCTTCACGGTTCTTCATCTGGACGTTTTGCTTGCTCAGCAACGCCGGGAAATATCTCTTACGTCCAAGCAGGGTTTCGACATAGCCAATCTCCGCGGCTTGACGGCGAATCCCGTCTAAATATTTTTTCACGCCGGGGAATTTTTGAAAATATGCTTTGACAAAATCTTCTGCTTCGGCAAGTGTTAAATCTGTGGAGCGAGTTAATCCAAATGCTGACATGCCATAGATTAATCCAAAGTTGATGGCTTTGGAATGACTACGCATATCTTTAGTAACTTTTTCAAGTGGAATATCATAAATAGCAGCGGCGGTGGTAGCATGAATATCTTCACCAGCACGGAAAGCCGCCAGCATGGCTTCATCTTCTGCCATGTGCGCCACAATGCGTAATTCAACCTGTGAATAATCAACAGACAATAACAAATTGCCTTTATCTGCAATAAACCCGTTTCGCACTTTTCTTCCAATTTCACTGCGAATTGGA
This sequence comes from Anaerolineales bacterium, assembly GCA_016789205.1. GTDB lineage: Bacteria > Chloroflexota > Anaerolineae > Anaerolineales > Villigracilaceae > Villigracilis. Next base: position 804 of record JAEURF010000002.1, on the reverse strand, counting down.
ATGTTTTGTAAATTTGGATTATTGGAAGAAAGACGACCAGTTACTGCGCCGATTTGACTATAAGATGTATGCACTCTTCCAGTTTCAGGATTAATCGCCGCAGGTAGAGCATCCACATAAGTAGATTTAATTTTTGCTAATTCACGATTCTCAAGAATCCATTCCAAGATGGGATGTTGCTCGCGCATCATCTCCAACACATCTGCCGAAGTGGAATAAAAACCCGTTGCCGTCTTGCGACCTTTGTCAGGTGGTTCGAGGCGCAGATGATTAAATAAAATGTCCGAAAGTTGTTGCGGAGAATTAATGTTAAATGGTTTGCCTGCATGAGCATAAATTTCTTTTTCAATTTCAGTTAAACGTTTGGCTAACTCTTTAGACATTGCACTAAAAAATTCAACATCAATCAACGCACCGGTCATTTCCATTTCCGCTAGCACCGGCGTAAGCGGCATATCAATTTCATCAAGAATTTTTTCGCCATTCACCTTCTTTAATTCTTTTTGCATAATTGGCATGAGTCTTAAAGTATTTTCAGCATCCGCTGCCGCATAATTCGCAACCGACTCAATCGCTACATCCGCCATGCTGATTTGTTTTTTGCCTTTGCCAATTAATTCTTCAATATGAGTCATCTCTTCGCCCAAACGAAATGCGGAAAGATTTTTCAATCCCATGTTTCGAGAAGATGGGTCAACGATAAATTCAGCCAGCATCGTATCAAATGTAAGCGGTGAAATATCTAAACCATATCTTTTTAAGATAATGTAATCATATTTGGCATTGTGTGCGACTTTCCCGATT
>JAEURF010000029.1 GCA_016789205.1 Anaerolineales bacterium | reverse complement strand
ACTTTCAATGGTAAAATTTTTATTTTACAGAATTCACTTTAATTATAACATTTACAGTAATTTGAAGGAGGTTGTTTCATGGAAGTAAGATTCATACTCAAGATTTTACAAAGAGGTTGGTGGCTAATCCTCATTTCTGCTTTGCTCGCATTAAATTTTTCCTTGATTTATTCTTATTATATTGCGGTACCACAATATGAAGCAGTTGCCCGTTTTATTGTTAGCCCAAACCTTCAAAACACAGATAATCAAGATGTCGTCAATAGTTTAGAAGCATTAGATAAAAGGTCGATTATTGCTACTTATGCTGAGGTGTTGAATAGTTATCAAATTACACGCGAAGCTTTATTATTACTTGGTGATAATCCATCAGATTTTAGTGAATACACAATGTCAGCTACGCTGTTGCCAGATGCGAATATTATTCGATATAGCGTTAAGGGTCCAAACCCAGAAGTGGCGGCTTTACTAGCAAATGGGATTGGGCAATATGCCATAGATTATGTGAGAAGGCTTTACGTTGTCTATAATATTGACTTTTTAGATAAAGCAATTCCCGATGATGAAGCCGTGCGGCCGCGTCCATTGCAGGATGCCCTTCTTGCATTAATGGTAGGTGTAGTAATGGGTGTTGGGCTGGCTATATTCCGTGATCAAGTTTCAACTACATTAAATCGCTTTGGTCAACGAAACACCATTGACTATGAATCGCAATCTTATACGCGTGTTTATTTTGACCGACACATGCGCCAGGAGATTGTTAAACAACCGGATGTGGTCATTACCTTAGGGTTGATACATTTAAACGGAATACAAGATATTTATGATTCGTTGCCACAAGTGTACGTTAATCAAATTCTTCGCAAAGTGACCGAAACGCTTAAATACCAACTTCGTGGAAATGATATTGTCGGGCGTTGGTCAAAACTACAATTTGCTGTTTTGCTTCTAGGCACAGATGGTCTTTCTGCAACCAATCGATTTGAACATATTCAAGAAATTTTAGACCAACCTATTTCATTAGAAGCTGGTGGTGAGTTTGATATTAACCTTGATGTCCGGATTGGCTATGCCGATAGACAAGGTGGTGAGGCAATCAATGTATTAATTAGCCAAGCCGAAAGTGCTTTGGGTATTTCCATGGAGTCAAATACAAAGACTAATATGTATAAGGTTCGCCCTTTTGGTTAAAGTACTGATATTCTTTATTAAATGTATTGAGTTGTTTATGGAGTTTTTATGAAAATTAAGATGTTTATATTTGTTTTACTACTTAGCGCATTTCTATTCCCTAGCCGTGCGTCTGCTCACGATTCTACTTACAGCGTTGTACCAGATGTTTTACAAGAAATTCAAATCACAGAAAATCGTGCAACCTTTTCTCTTTCGGACCTTGGTATATCCGAGAGAAAATTAATTGGACCGTTAAGCGAAACCTCAATATTTTTTAGTACCCCTCCTAATTGGCAACTTGCTTCGGGTAGCACCATTCAATTGCAGTTTGATATTGTGATGAGCGATACCGGGACGGATATTGCTGAGGATGTGAATTATGTAGCAGGAGCTAATTTAATTGTTGAATTTAATAATGTTCTATTAGGTGTTGTTACAGTAAATAAATCAGGAAGTTATACCCAACAATTTTTGATACCAAACGAAGCATTTATCTCGAGAAACCAAGATGGACGTCATGCACTCAAAGTTACACTGGATGCTCAGTTGAGTTGCACCTATAACTTAAGTACATCCGCTACTATAAAACTCACGTCAGTAATTGATTTGTACTATCAACAGGGAAACCCAAATCTCGATTTATCAAAATTGCCTGCTCCTTTTTATCTTGATAATTCAATTGTAACGGATAGTACCTTAGTTGTAGTAAGGGATAATCCTGATCCAATTGAATTGCAAGCCGCTTTAAATGTTATGGTGGGTTTTGGTGCCATGATTGATGATGAGTATGACATTCAAATAATAAATTACAGTGGGCTTAATGATGCCTTACGTGCGCAAAACCATCTTGTTTTTGTAGGATTACCGGAAAGTTTTAATATACTATCTGATATTAACTTTAAGTCTGCAGTAAATAATGAACAAATTGAAAATGTATCAGGTGATGATGGTGTATTACAACTGGCCCTATCACCTTGGAATTCGTCTAAAGTAATCTTACTTGTCAGCGGGAACTCTTTAGAAGCTCTTTCAAAAGCGGCTCATGCATTAAGCACAGGTGATATATTAATTTATCAAGAACCTGAGACTGCTTATGTATCTAGCGTGCAGTTCTTGCCATCAGATATACCCGTTGTAGAGCAATTTATTCTTGAAGATTTAGGCTATGCATCACAAACACTTGATGGACCGGGTAATGTATCTGAAGAATTTCTTTTTTATGTATCAAAGTCGCAAATTGTGAGCACAGATGCTTATATTGAGTTAATTTATAATCACTCTGGTTTGGGAGACTATACCTCATCGGTTTTCTCTTTATACTTAAATGGAAATATCTTTTTTACCCGAGTTTTATCAGAAGAGACTGAACAAGTAACTAAATTGCAGGTACGTATTCCGCCTGGGCTTTTAAGATATGGTGAAAATATCCTTGAGCTAGAAGTTGATTTACAGGCTTTGCCGGGCTGCGATGAAGCCGCTGTATTAAAACCATGGTTCACCATCTCAAATCAGTCTCTGTTTTTTATCCCTGCTTCTCAAAATGAAGTATCAAGGACACTTTTGCGAGACCTAAAGTTTTATCCTGAACTTTTCACAATTAGCAGTGATTTGAGTGAACTCACTTTTGTCGTTTCCCCTTCTAATATCGAAACATGGCAAACTGCCGCACAACTTGCTTACACGCTTGGAGAATCTGCTCAACCAGGAATTTCAAATATAAAAGTTGCTTATGGGGATGCGGTTTCTGAAGATACAAAGCTAAATCAGTCTATGATAATAATCGGAAAGCCAAGTGATTTGCCATTCATTTCCGAAATTAACGAATCCTTACCCGCGCCATTTGACCTTGAAACCAATATTGCGAGCGAAAAGCAATTAATGATATCTTATCGTATTCCAAAAGGTCAAAATGTTGGCTATTTGGAATTGCTTCAATCTCCATTTAATGCTGAAAAAACAATACTGTTTGTTTCCGGTAATACTAACGAAGGCGTGCAATTAGCAGGTAATACATTAATATTAAGTAATCTTCAAGACCAACTTGCCGGAGTTTTTGCTGTTACAAATGGAACACAAATTGCAACAGGAAATGCAAATTCCTCTTTTTCTATTATTGGACAAGGTGTTCCGGGTTCGGAACAAGTCAGCGAAACACCAATTTCATCTCAAACAGCACGACGCGGTATTGAAATACCATCTTGGCTGATACCCTTCCTCATTTCTACTTTTGTAATAATCGCTGTAATTGCTATAATCGTTTTTAGAAGGTTTTTACTAAAAGATCAACTTCGCCGTATGCAAGAAAGCCAGCTTGAAAAAGTAGCTACAGCTGAAGATATTAAAGACCAAACTGATAATGAATAGTAAAGATTAATTCATTAACTTAGTAATGTTAAGTTTATAAAAATAACTCCCAAAAACCCAAATTGGGTTTTTGGGAGTTATTTTTATAATTTGCACCACATAAATTACTGAATGAATAACAAGGCGCCTCAGGCAGGAGTCGAACCCACAACCTACTGATCCGAAGTCAGGCGCTCTATCCATTGAGCTACTGAGGCGTGACCGCGATTATACACGATTCTCGAATCTCATAAAATAAATGCAACCTTCTCTAGCAGGAGAGCAAAGCCCTTCTCTAGGAGGGGCGCTTTAGGCTTGTTCATCCTGCCAAAGACGCTTAGAATCCAATCATCAAAGATTAAGGATGAGTTATGTCAACCATAGAAGCCTTCGGTGAAAAAATAATTAACAATTTAGAAAAAGTAATTGTGGGTAAACATCAGTCATTAGAATTGATTGTGATTGGATTACTTTGCGAAGGACATATTTTGATAGAAGATGTACCCGGAGTGGGGAAGACCATGCTCGCGCGCAGTTTAGCACGTTCACTAGATTGCGTCTTCAATCGTATTCAATTTACGCCCGATATGCTCCCCAGTGATGTGACCGGGGTTTCCATTTACAACCAGCAAAAGAAGAAATTTGAATTTCGCGCAGGTCCGATTGTAGGGCAAATTATTCTTGCAGACGAAATCAACCGTGCTACACCGAAAACGCAAGCCGCACTCCTTGAGGCTATGGAAGAACGTCAAATTACAGTGGACGGAATCACACATCGATTGCCACAACCATTTATGGTGCTTGCAACCCAAAACCCAATTGAATATGAAGGCACGTTTCCATTACCCGAAGCGCAATTAGACCGCTTTCTGTTGCGGATGCGATTGGGTTACCCAAACATCACCGATGAAATTCGCATCATGGATGACCAACGTTTGCAACATCCAATTGAAGCGTTAAAACCCGTTGTCAAGTTAAAAGAAATATTACAAGCCATGAATGTAGTTCGCAAAATCCATATTTCAAATCCTATAAAAAGATATATTGTGGAGCTAAGTACGCGCACGCGTCATAGCCCGGATGTGTACTTGGGTGCCAGCCCGAGGGGTAGTCTTTCGCTTGCGCGGGCAGGGCAGGCAAAAGCCGCGTTAATGGGGCGTGACCACGTCATACCTGATGACATCAAATCATTAGCAGTTCCAGTCTTAGGGCATCGTATCATTGTTAGTCCAGCGGCTCGTTTGCGTGATTTGAGTTCAGATAAAATTGTGCAAGAAATCCTGCTTTCAACACCTGCACCGGGTGGCGCATTTACTGCAGACTCAAGGAAGAAATAAATTTTATGAAGGCTGGGCGAGTTTTAATTGCCTTAATGTTTATACTTGGACTCGTCGGTGTGCTAGTAAATGGCTCACCGTTATATTCTCGTTTTCTTTACTTTAGCATTTTGTTGGTGTTTACTTCATGGGCATGGACACGTTGGGTAGCAAGTAAAATATTTTTAGAAAGAAGCACACGTGAATTACGCGCCAACGTAGGCGATGTCTTTGAGGAGACCTATAAAATTTCAAACAAAAGCCGTATTCCCGCGCCGTGGCTTGAAATTATCAATCAATCTAAAATTCCATTTGCGGCAGGTTCGCGTTTACTGACGCTTGTGTTGGGAAATCAAAAACGGACATACAATGCCCGCACATGGCTCACGCAACGCGGAAGTTTTCAACTTGGACCGACTGCCATTAACATCGGTGACCCGTTCGGGATTTTCACAACCAAAAAAATAATTCCATCACAAGAGTCCTTAATTGTGTTCCCTATGATTCAAGAGATTCAATTTTTTCCTTCATCGCCAGGTTTATTACCGGGCGGACATGTGATTCAAAGAAAATCACATGATATTACGCCACATGCCGCTGGCGTACGTGAATATGTACATGGTGATGCGATGAAACGCATTCACTGGCGTACCAGTATTCGCCGTGATAAATTAATGGTCAAAGAATTTGAGCAAGACCCGCAAGCCGAAGTATGGGTTTATCTTGACTCTCAAAAAAATGTTCATTATCAAAAACCACACCTATTTGATGAATCGCCTCTACAAACGGTTTTATTTGTGCGCCGACCTAAGCTTAAACTCTCGCCTTCCACATTGGAATATTCGGTTAGTATTGCCGCATCACTCGCGCATTATTTTATTCGTCAACGCCGCGCCGTAGGGTACGCAAGTGCTGGGCAAACTTATACTGTCTTACCCGCAGACCGCAGTGAAAGGCAAGAAGCAAAAATTTTAGAAACACTTGCATTTGTTGAAGCCAATGGTGAACTATCAATTGCTGGTTTGGTTTCCATGCAAGCCATGCAATTGCCAAAACGCTCAACCGTTATATTAATTACGCCAACCGTACGAACTGATTTATTGCAAGCCGTTGATGATTTGCTTTTGCGTTCACTTTATCCAGTCGTTGTCTTGCTCGATGCGCAAACTTTTGGCGGACCAACTGGAACTGATACTATAATTAACGCATTGCGCGAAAGGCACGTGCCAGTTTGCAATATCGCTTGCGATGCTGACCTTTCTACTGCATTAGGAAATATTTCAATCACTTTCAAATCACAGGAACTTCGTTCATGGCAAACACCCGTGTTAGCACCATAGATTTACATTTTCAAAACAAAAAGCAAGCGATTGCATCATATTTGATAAGACAAGATGACGCCGTTATTTTAATAGAAAGTGGACCCGCTTCGACTCTTCCTACGTTGGAAACTGCTCTTGCCGCGTTAGGCTTATCTTTACGGGACATCACTCACGTCTTGTTAACACACATTCATCTAGACCATGCGGGTGCCGCAGGTCAACTTGCGAAACAGGGCGCACAGATTTATGTTCACCCGCTTGGCGCGCCACATTTGATTCAACCTGAAAAATTAATTGCCAGTGCCTCGCGCATTTATGGTGACAGAATGAATCAACTTTGGGGTGAGATACTGCCAGTGGCGCAGAATCAAATTTACATTCCGAATGATACGGAAGAATTTACAATCGGCAATTTAAAATTTCTCCCAATCCATACCGCTGGACATGCCGAACATCATTATTCATATCTGTTTGAAGATATTTGTTTTTGTGGTGATGTAGGTGGCGTGCGCATTCCGGGTTATCCTTATTTAAGAGTGCCTATGCCACCGCCTGAATTTCATTTTGCGAAATGGCGTGAGAGTATTGATAAATTAAAAAAATTAAATAGCAAACAAATCGCCCCAACCCATTTTGGAATATATGCCGATGTGGAATGGCATTTGAATACTTTGCAAAAGAATTTAGATGCTACTGAAACATGGCTTGATGAAGTAATGCCAAACGAACCTTCCCTCGAAGAATTGCGTGAGCAATTTACAAAGTGGATGGAAGAGCAAAGCCGTGAACAAGGCTTAAGTGAAGAAGTAATTCAGGTTTATACATTGTCAAACCCAATTGGCATGAGCGCAGACGGTTTACTGCGTTATTGGAATAAATATAAAAATGCAAAATAAAATTTGGTTCGATGAAGTACTGCAATTAACCAAAACCTTAGTGGGGATACCAAGTATTAGCCCAAATGTGGAAGATGAAAACAAGTGTGCAGATGCAATTTGTGATTTGGTATTAAAGCCATACGAAAATGAAAAATCACCGGATGTATTTTCTGAGTTTTGGGTTGCCGAAGATGGCAGAAAAAACTTTGCTTGTTTGTTGAAAAGTAAAAAAAAATCTAGTAAGACAATTATTCTGATGGAACATTTTGACACTGTCGGTGTGGATGATTTCGCTCGTTATGGAAATGTAAACCTCGCTTTTCAGCCTGATGCTTTGGCTGACGAAATGAAAAAGTATTTTCAGGCAAAAGATATTTTGGATAGTGCTGAAAAATTAGCATGGACCCATTTGCAAAGTGGCGACTGGCTGTTTGGGCGTGGCAGTGTTGATATGAAATCGGGCGTGGCGATGAATATTGCTATATTGCGTGCATTTGCTAAGCCCGATGAAAATAATAACCGTTTGATCGATGAACTGGATGGGAATATTTTGTTATTAGCCTGCCCAGATGAAGAGACTGAGTCTACTGGTGTGCTTTCGGCGGTGCCCAATTTGTTGAAGTTTCGTGAGAAAGAAAAATTAGAATACGTTGGCGTGATTAATACGGATTACACAGCTTCACGTGATGAGAACAAGGAGACGCGTTTTATTTATTCTGGTACAGTCGGAAAGTTATTGCCCTCATTTTATATTTTGGGTGTGCGCACACATGTTGGCGAGATTTTTCGAGGTGTAGATGCATCTCAAATTGCAGCAGAACTTGTACGCGAGATTAATCTCAACCCAACATGGATGGATAGCTGGCATGGCAAGTTAGGGAATGAAAATGTAAGCGAAGTTGCTATGCCACCTGTGGCGTTACAAATGCGTGACTTGAAATCTTCTTACAATGTCGAAACTGCCGGTGATGCGTTTGTGTATGTCAACTGGCTGATATTGCAAATGAATCCGCAAAAGGCGATGCAAATGATGAAGGTCGCGGCAGAACAGGCAATAGGTCAGGTAGTGAAGCGGATTGAGGAAAGTTATCAGACATTTGAGAACATGGGTGGTCAATCACAAACGCCGCCAGAATGGGCGGGCTTGGTCATTTCTTATGACGAATTATGTGAAAGAGCATCTGCTCAATTAAATGGAGAAGATATAAAAGCATGGATTCTAAATAAAGTTAGCGAATTAATTGGGCAAGCAAAAGATAGCCGCGAATTAAGTTGTTTGCTTGTAGCGGAATTAACAAAGTTAGCAAAATTAAATGGGCTGGCTATTGTCACATTTTTTTCGCCCCCCTATTGCCCAGCAGTGCTTCCGCAAGAAAATGAACTTACCCATGCCGTTTCATCTGTTTTGAATGAATTGGGTGATGCTAATATTCAATTTCGTGTTTTTTTTCCGTACATCTCTGATTTAAGTTATATGCGCCTTGACCATGAGGATAATCTTGCAAGCCTCAAAAAGTTTATGCCGTTATTTGATTTGAAAACAAAAGACGAAGTTAAATTGTATGCGCTGGACTCAAACAAATTAAACGAGATTAAAGAGTTGAATTGCGCGGTGATTAATATTGGTCCGTTTGGTAGTGATGCACATGGAGTATTTGAGCGCATCTATATGCCTTATTCGTTTGAGACCGCGCCACAGATTATTTTTGAGACTATTAAGCGTACTTTGGCAAAGTAAGTTATAAGTAGAGGGAAAATCACCCGCAACTCTCTGCCATTTGGGTTGTTAACCTGATAATAACCCCTCCGCCTTGACATTCTTGCTCTTTTTACCTATCATCACGGCGTTTTGGTTCATGCTTGTCATACTGAGCAAAGCGAAGCATCTCTACGGCTGAGTAGAGACCCTTCCCTTGGTTCAGGGTGACAGTAAATATTTGTAAAGGATAAATTTATTATGCGTAACGCAAAAATTGTAGCAACTATTGGTCCCGCCTCAGATTCTGATGCGGTTTTAGAAAGATTAATCAAAGCGGGGATGAACGTCGCACGTTTAAACTTTTCACATGGCACACATGAACAACACGCTCAAAGAATAGAGCGAATACGCAAAGTTGCCGAACGTCTGGGAACTCCGCTTGGGGTTTTGCAAGATTTACAAGGTCCAAAAATCCGTGTGGGCAGGTTAGAGGCGCCACTTCAACTTTCGATTGGTGATGAAGTCTATTTATATCCAACCAAAGATACCCCTCCAGAAACAGATTGCTCATTAATTCCTGTAGATTTTCGTGAGTTGTTTGATTCTGTTCAAGTGAACGATAAACTTTTGTTAGATGATGGTCGCCTTGCATTAAAAGTACTTGCCTCCGACAATAAGACAGTCCATGCTAAAGTGCTGGTAGGCGGTGAGTTGTTTTCACATAAGGGCATCAATTTGCCCGGCGTGAAGTTACGCATTGCCGGTTTTACTGACAAAGATAAAGCTGACCTCGCTTTTGGTATATCACAGGGTGTGGATGCAGTTGCTATTTCATTCGTGCGCAGTGCAGAAGATGTACGCACAGTCCGTGCGGCGATTGAAGAATACTCAAACGATAAACGCCAGCCGATGTTGATTGCAAAATTAGAAAAACCCGAAGCGATGGATGAGTTAGAAGAAATTTTAGACGTTGTTGATGGTGTGATGGTAGCCCGTGGCGACTTGGGCGTAGAACTCCCACCTGAACAAGTGCCATCTTTGCAAAAAAGAATCATTCGCTCTGCAAATGCAAAAGCAAAACTCGTCATCACTGCCACGCAAATGCTTGAGTCTATGATTCAAAACCCGCTTCCGACTCGCGCCGAAGCATCTGACGTGGCAAACGCAATTTTTGACGGCACAGATGCAGTCATGCTTTCGGCTGAAACCGCTTCGGGTGAATATCCAGATTTAGCGGTTGAGATGATGTCACGTATCGTTATTGAAGCGGAAGCGCATTTCAAAGAATGGGGAAGCCGTCAGGATGGCAGAGCAGGTTTAGGCAAGAGTGATGCGGCATCTATGGCACGCGCGGCAAATGCCCTAGCCAGCGACCCAGATGTCAAAGGCATTGCCGTCTTCACTATGCAAGGTCGTTCCGCATGGCTGATGTCGAAAGCGCGTCCGCCAAAACAAATTCTTGGCTTCACGCCTGAAAGAACCACCTTAAATCAACTTGCTTTTTTATGGGGTGTTGAACCGCATCTTGTACGGTATGCAGGTTCACTCGACGATATGATTGCCGATGTTGATTCTGTATTATTGAAATCTGGAATTGAAAAAGGAAATCAAGTGGTCTTGGTCTGCGGATATCCGATTGGCGACCAACGCCCGCCCAACATGGCATTGTTGCACACTGTTGGAAGTGAGCCGACAGTAAAACTTGTGCGTAAACTCGCCGAAAACAATGTTGGGAAATAACGCTTCATTCTTTGATTTGTAGTTGATTCTGTTTCATCAAATTTTATTTTAATTTCAACAAGAGACAGTCACCTTTAAGGTGACTGTCTCTTTATTATTTCTCAAATGTTGCAATCAAAATTCCAATAGTGATTAATACTCCGCCTAGAATAAAAAGAGGAGTAATAATTTCAGCCAAGAAAAACCAACCTAATAAAGTGCCAACTACAGGCTGGGCAAAGAACGTTAAAGATGCAACCGCGGCGGGTAATTCAGCAAAAGCATAATTCCATAAAAACATTGCCACCGCGGTTGAGATAATCCCCAAAAATAATAAGCCACCAATAATTCCAATGGTGATTTCACCTACGCCTTGCGTATTGATTTCCCACAAACTAAGTGCAATACTCGTTGGTAAACCGCCTAACAACATAATCGTACTGGAAGTTAACAAATCTGCGTTTTGAGAAACCTTGCGAACCAAGACAGAATACAAAGCCCAAGTTAGCCCTGCCGCTAGTAAACTCATATTTCCCAAAAACAAAGAAGATGACAATTCAGCAGTTCGTGGGTCAATGACTGCTAACACGCCTAATGTTGAAATTAACAGAGCGATAATTCTTCGCCAAGTTGTTTTCTCACTCAATAAGAACGGAGCAAACAACAAAACAAATGCTGGCGTAGCAGATGTCACTAATGCGCCATTTGATGCGGTCGAAAGTTTTGTACCGACAAATTGAAAGCCAAGCGAAATTCCATAGCCGACAAAACCCACCCAAAAACTTATCCAAAAAAATTCTTTGGTGATATTTATTTTTGAATTTGATTTTCTATTTCTAAAATAAACTACAACGGCTAAAGCCATTGCTCCCATTAATAATCGTAGTGTCAATAAAGAAAATGGGGGAATCACTTCCAAAACAACTTTGCTAACAACATACATGCCGCCCCAAATGGAAGCGGCAGTTAACCCTGCTAATAATCCTGTAAATGAATTGTGTTTGTGCATAAGTCCCCGATTAT
>JAEURF010000299.1 GCA_016789205.1 Anaerolineales bacterium | reverse complement strand
GAACGAAGAATCTTTCACGGAAATATCAAACCAGTAGATATTGCAAGTGCTTTATTGGGCGAATTTAATCGCGGAAATTTTCGCGCGCAAACATTAGGACAAACTGAGCGTATGGTGGTGCAGGTTAGCACGCGCCCAGATGCACTCTCTGGCGGGCAAACAGCAATGACTGTGACGATTCAAACGCTTGATGATGGCATTATGATTGAGTTGGGTCAGCAAGCATGGTTGGGTGTAGCGGCGAGTTTAGGCGTGAGTGCGCTTTCGGCGTTGAAGAATCCATTTAGTTTATTAGGGCGTTTAGATGATATTGCGCAAGATATTGAAAACTTGACGATGCGTGAGCGCGTCTGGCAGGTGATTTCAAAAGCGGCGCGTTCGGCGGGGGCTTCGGCTGAACTTTCTGAAAATTTGAAACGCACAACTTGTGAGTATTGTCATGTCGCCAATAAAGTTGGTGAGCCATCTTGTGTGGCGTGTGGTGCGCCGCTTGGATTGACTCAACCCAATAGCTGTAAAAATTGCGGGTTTGTGGTGAAGGTGGGAACGAAAACTTGCCCGAATTGTAAGCAGGCTTTATAATTTTTTTTCAAAGATTTCGCCACAAAGTCCACAGAGAGTTTTGAGAAAATCATTAAAAACTCTGTGGGCTTCGTGTTCTCTGTGGCAAAGGTCTTTCTTGGAAGATTGTTAATATCCTTTTGGCTTGCTTAATCGGCTGACACGCTCTATAATGCGCACTAGGTGCGAATTATGAATTTGAAAGAATTGGAAGCGCGTTTACAACATTTGATTGAAGTGGATTTGTTGAAGGTTTTGCCCGGTCGAAAAGTAGAAGATGTCATCATTCAAAAACTAGCCGCCGCCATTCAACAAAATACGCTGACGACTGCTTACGCTTCAACTGCTCCAGACGTGTACACATTAATTATGCACCCGGTCACTGCCAAACACTGGCAAGACCAGAAATTACTTGCAATAGTATTGCATTCTGTGATTTCGGTTGCACAGGAAGCAGGCTTACGATTTACAATCGCTCCAAGCGTAACAGTTTCGACAGATGACAAGATTCCACTTAATGACGCTGAGGTGGTGGCGTCTCATAGGGTAGAGGCTATGGCAGAAACAAATGCAACCCCAACTCCACTTGAAAATGAAAATCAAGAAGATAATGAACGGATTCCAGAAAATGCCTTCTTGATTGTTGAAGGCGTTAAAGTATTTCCATTAACTGTCAATGTGGTCAACATTGGACGCAGACTTGATAACCAATTAATTATTGATGACCCGCGCGTATCACGCAACCATGCCCAATTACGTTCTATTAAAGGGCGCTTCGTGGTCTTTGATTTGAATTCTACCGGCGGGACATTCGTAAATGGTCAACGCACCAGCCAAAGTGTTTTATATCCCGGTGATGTGATTTCTTTAGCAGGCGTGGCTTTGATTTTTGGACAAGACAACCCACCACCACGACCTGATTTGAAAGATACCAGTCCATTTCAAAATGCGGGCGTAGATAGACCGACTGCGATTCTCAAAGAACATTCCACAGCCAGACTCCCGAAAAAATGAGTGCTTCGATTGTATTGGCATTGCGGCTGATTACCGCAATTGCATTGTATGCTTTTCTTGGATGGGCATTGTATTCTTTGTACCGTGAAGTACAGCGACAAGGCTTCACGATTGCAAATCGCCGTGTGCCCGGAATCAGTTTGATGGTCAGAGAAGGAAGCGGGTCTGCTAATCTACGACATTTTGCTCAACCAGAAATTATCCTCGGGCGCGACCCCGGCAGTGACATCCCTTTATCTGATGATACTGCATCTGCCAGACACGCCCAATTAATTTATCATCACGGACAGTGGTGGTTAGAAGACCTCGCCTCAACTAACGGGACGTTTTTGAACAACGTCCCAATTTCTATGCCAACCGTGATAACATCGGGGGATGAAATTATGTGTGGCAATATTCGCCTCACCATCAGCCTTTCTGAAAATGTAATCATCGAACCCACACAGAGAGTTGAAAAAAGACATGGCTAACGCAAACATCGCAATCATCGGCGGTTCCGGTTTATACCAAATTAAAGGCTTGGAAAACACTGAAGAAATTTCAGTAGATACGCCTTTCGGACAACCCAGTTCACCCATCACCGTTGGCACACTAGAAGGTAAGCGCGTTGCCTTTTTAGCACGGCACGGGGTTGGTCATTACATCACCCCCACCGAAG
>JAEURF010000298.1 GCA_016789205.1 Anaerolineales bacterium | reverse complement strand
GCCCCTCTCCCAAAAAGGAGAGGGGAATGGAAATCAAAGAAAATGAAAGAACTCATTGAATATATTGCCAAAGCGCTGGTTGAACATCCCGAAGATGTATCCGTCAAACAAAGTGGCGGAAATCGAACCCGTATTGAGTTAAGGGTCGCCAAAGACGATATGGGGCGCGTAATTGGCAAAGGTGGCAAAGTGGCAAACTCCATTCGCACGTTGTTGCGAGTGGCGGCAGACCGCCAAGGCAAACAAGCCACATTGGATGTAACTGAACCGCAATGACAAACGAAAAAAAATCAGGCTCGCCAAAAGGCGAGTCTATTTATTTGGCAATTGGATTTTTACGCCGTCCGCACGGTGTGATGGGGGAGATGATTATGGATTTGCATACCGATTTCCCGGAACGCATCAAACCTGGACGCAAAGTGTATCTTGGTGATACACATGAGTCTGCCACGTTAGGCAGTGTTCGCGCTCATGCAAATGGTATGTTGGTCACCATTCGTGGGCTTGAAACACCGGAGGCAGTTGGGCGTTTTCGCAATCATTGGGTGTATGTCAAATCAAGTGAAGTGCCATCGTTGCCGCAAGGTCAAGTGTATAAATATGAATTGATTGGTTTACAAGTGATAGATGATGCGGGCAATCCACTTGGCGAATTAACCGAAGTGTTAGAGACCGGCGCAAATGATGTTTACATCGTCCGCGATGAAGCAGGCAAAGAGATTTTATTACCCGCCATTCCAGAAGTCATTTTGAAGGTGGATATGGACTCAAAAGTAATCACGGTTCATTTAATTGATGGGTTAATTCCGTAAATCGTAACTCGAAAATCGTAAATTGGTTAGGATGGTACAATTTCCAAAAAACGATTCCCAACTCCCGAATCCCATGACTGACAAAAAATATTGGATTGGATTTAACTTAATCAAAGGCATTGGCGCAGTGCGGATGCAAAACCTTGTCGCCTATTTTGGCGATTTAGAATCTGCATGGAATGCCGATGCAAATGAATTAGCAGAATCAGGCTTGGGCGCAAAGTTAGTTGAAAAAGTCGTCGGCGCAAGAAAAGATATAAATTTGGATCAAGTTTGGGCGAAGATTGAAGCGCAGGGAATCAAAATTGTCACATGGGCTGATGAAGAATATCCAAATCGTTTACGCGAAATTGACCAACCTCCTCCCATTTTATATATTCGTGGTGAATATTTACAAGATGATTTATTTGCCGTTGCGATTGTCGGTACGCGCAAAGTCACTGCGTATGGCAGGCAGGTGACCGAAGAAATCGCTTCTTTCTTAGCCTCAAACGGAATCAGCGTCATCAGCGGTCTCGCCCGTGGAGTGGATGCGATTGCGCATCAATCTGCATTGCGAGCTGGTGGCAGAACAATTGCTATTTTAGGCAGTGGAGTTGATAAAATTTATCCGCCTGAACACCGCGGGCTTGCAGAACAAATAATGGAACGTGGCGCAATCATCAGTGATTATGCAGTCGGCACCCCACCAGATGCATCGAATTTTCCGCCAAGAAATAGAATCATTTCTGGTTTATCTTTAGCAGTTGTGGTCATTGAAGCCGCAGAGACAAGCGGAGCATTAATCACAGCCGAGTTTGCGGCAGAACAAGGTAGAGAAATTTTTGCAGTGCCGGGCAGTATCCTTGCGCCACAAAGCAAAGGTACAAATCGTCTAATTCAAAAAGGCGCGTTGCCATTATTAACGCCTGATGATTTGATGCAAGCCTTAGATTTAACTCGCATGGGTGAACATAAATCTGCTAGAAAAATTTTGCCTGCTGATGAAACTGAAGCCAAAGTGTTAAGCGTCTTATCCAGTGAGCCGTTGCATGTAGATGAAATCCGTAACCAAGCAGGTTTGCCAATTGAGAAAATATCTGCTACGCTTGCACTCATGGAATTAAAGGGCATGGTCCGTCAGGTTGGCGGAATGAACTATGTCGCTATGCGCGAAGAATCAGCAGAGTATAAAGTAAACAAGTAGATACGGAAACATGTATACTGTTTCCACTGTCAAGGAATAATTTAACTCATGTCTAACAACAATCATTATGCAGTCATCATGGCGGGCGGAGGTGGTACCCGCCTTTGGCCCGTTTCACGGAAAGAACGCCCTAAACAACTTCTGCCTTTAATTGGTGAAGAGACTTTATTTCAAAGTACAGTCAAACGCCTTGAAAATCTATTTCCGCCTGAAAGAATTTTAGTAGTCACGATTGAAGAGCAAGCCA
>JAEURF010000297.1:1953-2257 GCA_016789205.1 Anaerolineales bacterium | reverse complement strand
AAAGACAGCTCAACGTAAATATGAGGTTGCAAAACGAATTTATGACATTGCCGTCAATGACCATGGACTCAAACCTGAAGATTTGGTTTTTGATGATTTAACTTTTACACTTGCCACAGGCGATGTTGAGTTTGTCGATTCGGCAAAAGAAACGATTGAAGGCATTCGTTTAATCAAAAAGAATTTGTCCGGTGTAATGACTTCATTGGGTGTGAGTAATCTTTCGTTTGGTTTGGCTCCGCAAGCTAGACCTGCATTGAACTCAGTCATGTTGTATTACTGCGTACAAGCAGGTCTGGATATG
>JAEURF010000297.1:0-1943 GCA_016789205.1 Anaerolineales bacterium | reverse complement strand
TTGATACAGAAGAAAGAAATCTTTGTGAAGATTTAATTTTCAATCGCCATGAAGACGCATTGCAAAAATTCATTGAACATTTTGAAAATGTTGAAGCATCCACAGACTCAGGTGTTGCTGACCCCACCGAAGGGATGACTCCCGAACAAAGATTGCATTGGAAAATTTTGCATCGCTTCAAAGACGGCGTCGAAGCCGATATTGATGAAGTCATTAATCGTGGTTATATCTGGAATGAAGAATTACCTGATAGTGGTGCGGGTGTAACTCCGTCACCTACAAAACATGAAATTGCAGTTTATACATTAAATAATGTTTTGCTTCCCGCCATGAAAGAAGTGGGTGACAAATTTGGTGCAGGCGAATTGATTCTGCCCTTTGTGCTTCAATCTGCCGAAGTGATGAAGAAAACGGTTTCGCATCTTGAAAATTATCTTGAAAAGATGGAAGGCGTTACTAAAGGCACAGTTGTGATTGCAACTGTCTATGGCGATGTGCATGATATTGGGAAAAACTTAGTCAAAACGATTCTTGCGAATAATGGCTACACAGTCATTGATTTAGGAAAGCAAGTGCCAGCTGAAACGATTATTACCAAAGCAGTTGAAGTCAATGCGACTGCGATTGGTTTATCGGCTTTGCTAGTTTCTACGTCCAAGCAAATGCCGTTGATTGTTAATGAAATGCAGAGGCGTAAACTCAAGTTTCCCGTCTTGATTGGAGGCGCGGCAATTAATCGCCGTTTTGGTCGTCGTATCCTCCAAACTGAAGATGGCAGTTTCTATGAAGCAGGCGTCTTCTATTGTAAAGATGCATTTGAAGGTTTAGAAACAATGGATGGTTTGATTGATGAAACTCGACATGCTGAATTGTTAATCAAGGTTCGCAAAGAAGCGGACATGGAACTTGGAAAAGTAAGTATTGAACGTCCAAATACTGGAGAAGTAAAGCGTTCGAATATTGAACCTGCTCCAATTGCTTTGCCAGAAAAATTAGGTCAACGTGTTGTTAAAGATATGCCGCTTGAAATTGTATTGAAACATCTCAACATCAACGAGTTATATCGTTTGTCTTGGGGTGCGAAAAATACACATGGTGAAGCATGGGTGAAGATGAAAGCAGATTTCGATGCGCGCCTTGAAACAATGACCAAAGATGCAATGCGATTCAAATGGCTCAAGCCACAAGGTGTGTATGGATATTTTGCATGTCAAGCCGATGGCGATGATTTAATTATTTATGAAGATGGAACTGGTAAAAAAGAATTGACTCGTTTTAGTTTCCCGCGTCAGCCGTATGATGATTATCTTGCGCTTTCAGATTATTACGCCTCCGTCGCATCAGGTCAAATGGATGTGGTTGCGTTGCAAGTTGTCACAGTGGGTCAAGAAGCGACTGAAAAATTTGAAAAGATGCAAGCCGCCAACGATTACACCGAAGCCTATTTTGCACACGGGCTTGCCGTCCAAGCGGCTGAAGCGACTGCAAATTATTTGCATCAACATATTCGTCGTGAATTAGGTATTGGAGAAAGTCAAGGCAAACGTTATTCATGGGGTTATCCTGCCATTCCGGAACTCGAAGACCATTTCAAAGTCTTCAAGTTATTGCCTGCGGTTGAATCTGAACTTGGCATCACGCTTTCTGTTTCAGGTCAATTAATTCCAGAACAATCCACCGCCGCGATTATTGTGCATCACACCAAGGCAAAGTATTATTCTGTGGGTGAGAGTCGTGTAGAGCAGTTAATGAAGTAAGACAGCAGAAAAGTAGACAAGTAAATACGAAAATAAGTTACTTGTCTACTTGTTTCCCTGTATACTTATTTACACATGAAACAAACTTTACAAAAATCTTTTCAAGTCTGGCTCATAATCACATTCTTAGTTGTTCTGAGTTTAATCACCATCTATCTCCGCAATGGGATGGATGGGATTAACTTA
>JAEURF010000296.1:1447-2270 GCA_016789205.1 Anaerolineales bacterium | reverse complement strand
AGCCGCTTCGAGCCAACGGGCTGAGCAGATTCAATGTAATCCTTTATTAGTAGAAGAAGCAAGGTCTTCTGGCGTTCGGAGAGGTTTGTCATATTCATAAATTAGCACTCCCGAATCGAGAGTGCTATTTTTCACATAATAATGATAACAGTCGTAAAAAGAGAAGTCAATAAGAGGAGTGTAAGAAAACTCCCGCTTGCGCGGGAGTGATAAAGGTTACGGTGTTCCAGGTCTCCATACGGGATGGAAATCTTGTGCTTTGTCTTGAGTCAGGCGAACACGGTCGCCGCCGGAGACGGTCATGTAAAAAATATCTATGTTGCCTGGTTCGCCTACACCTTCGTAAGTTAGGTAAAAGCCATCCGGAGAATAAGCAATGTTTTCAATGTAACTAACTCCACTAATTTGTACGCGCAAACCTTGCTCATTAGAGCGGTCAGTTGTGGAGGTGCTCATTAAATATGGGTTACAAAATGAAGTGGCACATCTTTGATTGAAGAGAATTAAATCACTTCGGGGTGACCATGCAGGTTTGTAATTGGTGTAAGCCACTCCGCTACGGATAATTTGAACTTGTTCTGTGCCATCGGCATTCATCATCCAAATTTGATATACGCCAACGCGTTTGACGACATAAACAAATTTTGAGCCATCTGGTGACCATGATGGCATACGTGATTCGACTCGTTGAGCGCCTTTGGTGATTTGAGTGATACTTGCAGGGTCATCTACTTTGACAGTAAATATTTCCATTTGCCCGCTTCGTAAAGAAGTAAAAGCAATGGTTGTTCCATCCGGTGACCAGGCGGGGTCAAAGTTTCCG
>JAEURF010000296.1:0-1438 GCA_016789205.1 Anaerolineales bacterium | reverse complement strand
ATTTCCATTTGCCCGCTTCGTAAAGAAGTAAAAGCAATGGTTGTTCCATCCGGTGACCAGGCGGGGTCAAAGTTTCCGCCGGGTGAAGAGTCAAATTGGATTAAACCAGTCCCATCTGCATTAATGATGAAAAGGCTGGTGTTGTTATATACATCTTGTGGTCCGCGGCAAGGTGAGATGAATACTAGTCTTTGTCCATCTGGCGACCAAGCAGGTTGGCAAGCACCACTTGAGATATCAGTTAATTGTAAGGCGTTTTCACCATTTAAATCTGAAAGATAGATTTGTGGTACTCCTGAACGTAAAGATGCAAATGCAATTTGACCTGCGCCACCGCCTAGAGAGTTAGATGGAATGCTTGATACAGGTGTGCTAGTAAAGAGTGGTGTTTCTGGCACACCGGGGATTAAGGTATTGGTTGGACCTGGCGTAAATGTTGGTGGCTGAGCGGTATTCGTCGGTTCGGTAGTGGCTGACGCGGTTGGGACAAGTGTAAATGTAGGAAGAAGCGCTGTAGGTTCAGGGGAAGGTGTACTTGTATTTGTCGGCTGTGAGATGATTGCCGGAATCATTGCACGAACGTCTGCAGGTAATATGCCCGGTGCAAAATAAACAATGCCGGCTATTGCTAAAAGCACAATTAGAAAAACAAAGCGGATTAAATTTGCACGTTGTCTACGCTCGCGTTCTTTTTGTCGCTTAAGCGGTGAGATGAAAGGTTGTTCTTCGTGCCCGGAAGATTGTGGATGAACTGGTCCTTTAGGCGTGCGCATGGGTTTCATGCCTTCACCATCTACAATTGTGTCATGGGGTTCACGGGTTGTAATGGCTTCCGGTGGCGGAGGTGCTACTGTATAAGTGCCTGCAATTTGTTGGGTTTTTGATTTTGAGCTAAGTAAGGCTTTCTTAAATTCTTCAGCACTTTGGAAGCGGTCAATCGGGTCAACTGCCATTGCTTTTTCAATTGCCGCCGCTAACTTGCGCGAAACTTTTGAATTGCGTTTTCGCAGAGGAGTGAGTTGAGCATTATCCATAGCGCGGGCGAGACCATCTTCCGGAATGACACCACTTAATGCCGCATATAAAGTAGCGCCAAGAGAATAAATATCGGTGCGAGGGTCTGTGCGGGCTGTGCCGTATTGTTCGGGTGGAGAATAGCCCGGCGTCATGGCGCGTGCGCCAGTGGTAGTGGCTTGACTGGCGCTTTGATACACTTTTGCCAAACCAAAATCTACTAAAAAGATGTGACCATCCGGCGTAATTTTGACATTGCCCGGTTTAATATCACGATGCAAAATCGGTGGCTTGCGTGAATGTAGATAAGCCAACGCATCACAAATCGCCGCGCCAATGTGTACGGCATCATCTTCCGTCAGCATCCCCAAACGTTCCATGCGAAAACGTAAATCTTCGCCTTCAATAAAATCCATCACCCAGT
>JAEURF010000295.1 GCA_016789205.1 Anaerolineales bacterium | reverse complement strand
ACATCTAGTTTTTCGAAGATGGCTTTCAAATGTCTTTTGACCGTATTGGTGGTGATGAAGAGTTTCTCTGCAATTTCTTTGTTGGTTAAACCTTGTGCCAGTAAATCTAATACTTCACGTTCTCTATCTGTGAGGGCATTCAATTCACTCAATGATTGATGCGTAAGTCTTGTCTCTTCCACTACACGGCGAAAGGCGGCGCGATCGAAGGCTTGTTTTTCGATATAAGCAGATATGGAATGTTCAGAATAGATTCTTTGAATCTCTTCAGGTTCTGTAATGCCACTAACAACAATGGTGCGAATATCATCGGAGCGGGTGGCATTGAGTAATTTATAACCATCTAAAGTTGGGTCAATGCCTTTATCCCAAGTATTGTTTTCGTTTTGCAAAGATAGGTCAATGACTGCCAATGCAAATTTTTCGCGGCGGAGATATCCAAACGCATCACCAAAACTTGCGCAGGTGCGGACTTGAAAACCCGCATCATTTAATAACTCTTCAAGGATGCTTCGCCACCCGGCATCGTCTTCCACAACCAGCGCTTTTTCGTTAGGGAGTTTTTTCGGTGTGGATTGATTTTTCATAACGGATGAAGATGTGGAGGTAACAGAAGCAGGTGTAGGCGCGGAAAGATGCGGTGGGCTGACCAGTATCCGATAAACAATGTCACGAAATTGACTGCGGTGAAAACTTTCTTTGCGAAGAAATGTGAAAGCTCCACAATCTGTAAGCGCGGTGACTGCTAACTCAACGGTTGCAAATCCAGTCAGAAGAATTGTACGGCAGTTGGGGTCGAGGCGGCGAACGGCATCTAAGACACGCAAGCCGTCATAATTATTGTGGTCATTTGGCGAAAGTGAAAGGTCTACTACGGCGAGGCGATGCGGTTGCGCTTTGAGGATTTGTGAGGCTTCATCTAAACTTCCAGCCATATCTACTTCAAGACCGCAATCTGAAAGAATTTCACTTAAGATTTGTTGCCATGAATGGTCATCTTCAACGACCAATGCACGAAGAACTTGGGCGGTCATGTTAAATTCTCCACGCGTGGTAGGCGCAAAATAAAAGTTGCACCATGCTGACCATCACTTTCAACTGCTACGGAACCGCCGAGGCGGGTCATCAATGTTTTTACCCACCAAAGACCAAACCCCAATTTGCCCGGTTGAGCGGTGGCGCGCCCGCTAAAATTTAATTCAAAAATTTGATTATGCAATTCAGGTGAAACACCGGGACCATCATCAATAATAGATATTTCTACCCATTCAGAAAGGGCAAGTCCGCGAATGTAAATACTGCCACTCCCATTCATGGCAACGTTTGCATTTTCAATTAAGTTTTTGAATACAAACGTGAGACTTTGCGCGCTTGCGATGACCATCGGTAAGTCGTCAATATTTTCTACTTTAATATGAATATCAGCAGGCAGTTGTATCGCACGAATTGCATCTGCCACGCAAGAAGCAATGCGGACTTTTTCCATGCGAATGGGGCGTAGGTGCGAAAGATTTTCTTGTACAATTTGCATCGCTTCCATAGCACTTCGTTCGATTTCTTTCAAGCTGTTGTTAAGATAGGAATCAGTTTCAAGGGTTTGATGATATTTATCTTGAACGGCTTGAATTCGCACTGGAATAATTCCCACTTTATTATTCATGTTGTGTAGTAAGTTTGCAGATATATCACCAACTGCGGCAAATGTTTCTGCTGTCCAATGTTGTTCTTGAGAGATGCGCAATGCCTGTTGATGCGATTCGTTTTGGATTGCTAACGCGGCATAATTTGCTAAACAGGTGAGGACTTTCTCATCCCATTCTGATTCAGCAATCCGACCCGCATCAGAATCTGAGATGAACACGCTAAATGCTCCCAATACTTTTTCATCATCCCCAGCAAACAAAGGCACAATCAAGGCACGTGACCAATCTCCAGATTCGACCAAATCGCTTGAAATCGTTTTTTTCAACAGGACGGCTTGCCCAATCAAACTATTATGCAAAGATATTTTTTCTGCGTGATGATGTTCACCATTGGATGCCGTTAACGTTAATGCATCATCAGATAAAAGCCAGATGGCGCTAGAGGACGTATTGAGTAAATCATTAGCAGTAGCGGCAAGATGGTCAAGCACGTTTTGGCATGGTTGCGAAAGAAGCAAGCGTGCCACTTCTTGCAATGCATCTAGCAAGCGCACTTCCTGAATAGCAGTGACAGCATAAGTTGCGAACGATTGCAACATGTGACTATCATCTTCAGTGAAAGCCCCCACAT
>JAEURF010000294.1 GCA_016789205.1 Anaerolineales bacterium | reverse complement strand
AGAAACGATTCGTGAATTGCGAAACGGAACGTTTATAAAATAAAGGCAACCGTCCCGCAAGTTTATAAGAATCTTTTAGATTTATAAACAAAACCTGCGGGACGTTTTTATTTAATATGTCTCAAGTGTTATTCGGAAATCGTCTCGGTAAACAAGGTCAACTCCGCATTGGATGTTGCGCCGTAATATTTGACTCAACACGCCAAAAAGTTTTGCTCACCCAACGCACAGACAACGGACGTTGGTGTTTGCCCGGCGGTGCAATGGAGTCAGGCGAATCCGCGTCCGAAGCATGTGAACGAGAAGTTTTTGAAGAAACAGGGTTGAAAGTAAAAGCAAAAAGATTAGTTGGTGTTTATTCAAATCCAGACCAATTAGTCATTTATAACGATGGTACAAAAGTTTTTATGGTGGTATTAAGTTTTGAAACAGAAGTTTTAGAAGGCGAATTAAGTTTAAGCAACGAAACAACTGCCTTCGGATATTTTTCTTTAGAAGAAATGGAATCTATGCCCATGCACGGCGAGCATAAATCTCGCGTGGAAGATGCACTTTTGGGTGGTGAGGCATTGATGAAGTGATTAGACCGTAGACGATGGACAATAGACGATTTGTATTTACACTCCATTTTCTACTCTCTATCGTCATTACTTAAGTACCACGTCACTTGTTCTCAAGTGGCGTGTTCTTTTTTATGTCATTCTGAGCCACGCCTTTGTTCTTTGTGGCGAAGAATCTCTACTATTGTGGTAGAGACCCTTCGCTTTCGCTCAGGGTGACATAACAAATCATCGGAGGCAAAATGCTAAACAATATTTCAGAAAAGTTTTACAAATGGGCAAATGGCTGGGTTGTGCTCATTTTAGTTGCATTAGATATGTTCTTTGCAGGTTTCGTGATGCCATTAATCGGCGGGTTGATGCAAGATGGCACAGGTTTAATCCAACCATTAGATTTAATGATGTTTGCTACGCCAGATAAAACATTCGCTATGATTGAAAGATATGGTGATAGTGGACGTGTTTTTTATCGCAATGTTGAGCTCACAGCCGACATTGTGTATCCAATCATTTATTTATTTGCATTTAGTTTGTTAATCTCATGGTTGCTCAAACGTGGTACTGCACCCAATAGCAATTTACGAAAATGGAATGTCGCCCCAGTTGGTGCATTTGTTTTTGATTTATTTGAAAATGCAACCATTGTTACGTTGCTTTCAATATTTCCATCTCAACCTGTGATTTTAGGATGGTTGTTATTTATCTTCACAGCAGTCAAATGGCTATTTGCTGGCATCAGCATTTTGTTAATTTTATTAGGTTTGGTATTAGCAATTAGAAATAAATTCAAAGTACAAGAATAATATTTTTATCGTGTCATTCTGAGCCACGCCTTTGTTCTTTGTGGCGAAGAATCTCTACAATTGTGTAGAGACCCTTCGCTATCGCTCAGTGTGACACAATTCAGGTTTTTAACCACCACACGCCCGTACACTCAGGCAAAATCACCCAGTTATTTTTCACCACTTTATCGCCTAATTCATCCCCGAAGAAAAAGCGGGATAACTCTTCGGCTTCTTGAATCGATTCAAATTTGTAGTCCGTGCGAATGATTTTATTTTGGAATCCGACTTCATCTAACCAAATATAAAACTCTTTTAGATGTTCCAACTTAACTGGTAAATCGTTGCCAGTCCCCAACGATTCAAACAAGACGATAGTACTGTTCTGTGCTAGGACGCGCTTCATCTCGGTCAACCATTTTTCTAATTCCGCACGCCATGTTTCTTTATACCAAACTGCTAAATAACTCACACTCCAACCTGAGACAACTAAATTTGCAGAATTATCATCAATTGGCAATTGACGATGGTCAGCGACATCAATCTTCCAATTCGATAAATTTGTTTTGGATAATTTTTTACGGCAAACTCGTAACATCTCTTCTGAAATATCGAAAGCATGGATTGAGTCAACGTGCGGGGCGAGTAAACAGGTCAAACGTCCGGTACCAGCTCCGAGGTCAAGCACGAGGCGGTTTTCTAAATCCGTAATCTCGGTCAAGGCTTTGAGAATATTTCCTTGATAATCTTCGCGAGCAATCAGGGCTTCATATTTGTCGCCTTCGGTTTTGTAAATTTCTGCTTGTGTTGGCATAAACTATTCCACATCCGTTTTCCAATTGTAGTCTTCTTTAAGAATACGAGCAGGCACTCCCCCAATTAAAACATTTTCATTTTGAAATTGATTACTAACCACGCTACCTAGTGCAACCAATGAAT
>JAEURF010000293.1 GCA_016789205.1 Anaerolineales bacterium | reverse complement strand
TAGATTTGCAATCCATTTCGGATTTAATCCGATACCGTCGAAAGCGTAGGGTTGGAAGATACGGAAAGATATGAGTGTAGCGAGTCCGCCTGTGATGAGTAGAGCAGTTATCAGTAGCCAGTAGTCTGTAGACTGTAGACGGTGGACGGTGGACGGTGAATTTCGGTCGTAGATAAGATAACGGACAAAAAATGCGAAAGGTAAAACAAAACACAAAACAGCGGCATTGATTTTTGATGACATCGCCATGCCGAGTGCAAATCCGAAACCGATGGTGAGGAGGAAGAGAGGATGGCGGATAAGAGTAACGAGGAATGAGTTACGAGTAACGAGTTGTGAATTACTAAAACTCCCTTCACTTGTTACTTGTTTCTCGTTACTTATTTCTTGCTCCACGTTCCACGTTCCACTTTCCACAATACTCACGCCAAACCATAAGGTCAGCGTCATAAACATTAATACGAATGTGTCGGCGGTGAAGAAATGTGATTGTTGAATCTGTAATACTGCCAATGAAGAAAATGTCGCCGCGAATAAGCCAACCTTGCGACCATATAATTTTGAGACCAGTAAATACAAAATAAAAACAGTAAACAAGTCTGCTATGGCAGAAAGTTGACGCGCAAAATATTTGGAGTTGGTAACATCATCCGCAAAGGCTTCTAATAACACGCGGGATATGGTCATTGGCAAATTGCCATAGACGAAGAAAGCATGTCCGCGCACGTATGGGCTAAGCGTAGATGTAGATGAATCAAAATATTCACCAATTGTCAGCCAGCGTTTTTGTTCCGGTAAACAGCCATCTACTGGAATTGTTGGGTCTTCACAAGCATGTGCGCGTAAATTATCTAATACACCTGATAAAAATAATTCATCCGGGTGTTGATGATAGCCTTCACCCCAGTTATATCCGCCGATACGCAAATAGCCTGCCATCAGCAGGACGAAGATAAAAAGTAAATCGTAAACCCAAGAGTGTTTTTCGTTTTTCATATTATATAAAAACCTGACAGGTTTCATAATGGTTCTTGATGATTAAGATGTCATGAAAACCTGTCAGGTTTGATTTCATTGTTCCACTAAAAAGATATAAAAATCTTTACCCGGAAACGACGAAGTATATCGGCTAACTTGACCATTCGGGTAGAGTTCCCTAAGAATTTTCTCAGTTTCTGTATCTACATTCCAATAAATAAACATTTTCGGCGCCGGGTAGGCAAGGCTTTCAGTCAAATGGTCGGGGAAGAGAGCAAAGTCGCGGTCTGGTATCCCAGCCCAAACCCCAGGCAGACGCGTATCTACCCAATATGGATACGGCACAATCCAAACTGTATCCGTTTGCCCATATTTATCGCGGAAGTCACTAATCACACGTCCCATTTCGGATGTGTTCCATGCCGCCTGTTTATACGGTTCAGCAAATTGACGAAAGACCAAATCGAAATTTGAATATGCAGATGCGACGAATAAGATTCCCGTCAACCCATAGGCGATGACTTGCCGCTTCTTTTCTGACCCGAAACTTGATACAAAACCTTCGAGCGCCAGCGCCGCAATCAAAATGACTACAACCGACGCACCGCCTGCGCGATTCAAGGCAGGGTTTTCGCCGGGATAGGCAAGTGAAAGCACAGAAGGCATAATCAAAATAGGAATGGAAACTAGCAATAATAAATCACGCCAATCGCGTTGCCGCGTGTAACGAATGATTAAAAAGACGACGCCTAATAAAAATAATGCAGCTGTGATTAAGTCTAAGGCCGGGCGATGCGTGACAGAATGCACCCAAATTTCGCCATCATCCCAGTTGAACATCAACAAGCCTTTATACAAATTTGATAAAAAGATTTGCCAAGCAGGTCCGGGCAGTGGCGTTTCAATATCACCTAAGCGCGAAAAAGCACGATAACCGAATAAATCAGGTCGTGAAATCCAATAGCGCATTAATGGTGAAAAGACAAACACTGAAACAACGACGACAATCAAAAACCACCAAAAGGCTTGTAAACGATTTTCTTTTGATTTCAAATGTAAAAAGTAGAGAATAAAAGCGACCACTACCAAGACAGGCATCATGCGAAATGGACTATAGCCGTGTAAGCCGAGTCCGAGAAAAATGCCTGCGAAAATAAAGTCGTTGCGGTTATGAGTCCGCAAGCCACGCACAAGATACAGAAGCGTAGGCTCAACGAAGAGGGGATAAAGCGGAAAGCGAAGTCCGATACGGGAAATGATGTTGGGCCAGGCGGCAATTCCGAAAAGAAAAAGTACAAAAATCGCAACCCGCTGATTCCCAAACTCTT